>JAJZFF010000049.1 GCA_021805485.1 Pseudomonadota bacterium | reverse complement strand
TGTCGGCCGGGATCGACGTGATCGCCAATCCGCAGCCGGGCGGGGCGTTCTGGGGCGTGCGCGGCGGGTTCAACGCCTCGTCCGACAGCGCCACCAACGGCGACAACTACACCCGCATGACCAACTACATCGCCGCCACCCTGTCGGCGGGGATGGGGCAGTATGTCGGCCAGCTGGTGAACGAGACGCTGTTCCGCCGCATCCGCGGCACGCTGCTGGCCTTCCTGAACACGATGCTCGGCCAGGGCATGCTCGGCACCACCAACGGGGCTTTGCCCTTCGCGGTGGTGTGCGATGCCTCGAACAATCCGCCTTCGCGCACCGGGCTTGGCTATGTGCAGGCCGATGTGCAGGTGCAGTACCAGGCGATCAACGAGCGGTTCATCGTCAATGTCGAGGGCGGGCAGACCGTGCAGGTCAGCCAGCAGACCCTGCCCCAGGGCACGGTGTGAGGTAGCAGATGCCATATAACACGTTTACCGTTGGCAATGATTGCCAGCTCGTCGTCATGGGGCCGTTCGGCCGGGTCGATCTTGCCCATGTGACCGGATTCGAGGTGAGCCAGGTGACGCAGAGCGTGCGCGTCGACCGGCTCGACGGGGTGCAGCTCGGCGCCGAACTGCCGAGGGGATGGCAGGGAAGTTTCCTGCTCGACCGCGGCACCTCGGCGGCCGACGATTTCATGGCGCAGATCGAGCAGGAGGCCTATCTGTCGGGGCAGGCGATTCCGCCGGGAACGCTCTATCAATATGTCAATGAAACTGATGGGTCGACCTCAACTTACCAGTTCGACGGGGTCGTGTTCAAGCTCAGCTCGGCGGGCGTGTATCGCGGCGACATGCCGGTGGCGCAGAAGCTCGACTTCTTCGCCTCGACGCGCAGGCGCGTATGAGCGGCTCGGTGGAGGACGCGCGCGGGCGGGTGCTCGCGCTGCGGCCGCTGACGATGCTCGACCGGCTGCGCCTGTTCAAGGCGCTCGGGCCGGAGCTGTCGATGAACGAGGCGTATCTCGGCGTCGCCTCGCTGGCGGCGTCGGTCAGCGCGATCGATGGCGTGCCGCTGCCGTTTCCGGCGAGCGAGGCGGCGGTGGAAAACGCCGTCGAGCGGCTCGGCGAGGCGGGCATCGAGGCGGCGGCGGCGGCGTTGCAGCCGGAGGATGCCGATACGGTGAAGGCGCTCGCGGGAAACTGAGCCGGCACCCCGCGCTGATCGACTGTCTCTACCTGGTCGGGCGCGGGGTGCCGTTCGAGGTGGCCTTCACGCTCGGCGAGGCGGAGCGGATCGCGTTCGTCGTCGCGTGCGGGGAGCTGGACGGGCTGACATTCGACTGGAAGGCGATGGCGTGGGTGCAGGAGTGACATGGCGCGATGGCGCCGGGGTGCGGTTCGCCGGGCTTGTGCATGGCGGGTTCGGGCGGATCGCGCCGCGGCGGCTGCGGTCGGTGGCGCGGATGGTGCGGCGGGCGGTGACATCCGCCATGCAGACGTCGCCGGTGGCGTTTCCGACAAGCCGTCATGGTGGCGGGGCGGCGTGGGCACGGCTTGGTGCATGGCATCATGCGGCGCGCTTGCCGACGGATCACGCGCGGCACGCATGGCATGCGCGGCATTATGCGTCGTTGCGCCCCGGCCTGCGGGCTGCGGCTGTGACGGTGCGGCGCGTGGCGCGCGGCTTCGGGCCGGAGATTCGGCGGGCGGGCGCGCATTTGCCGGCGCATCGGGTGCCGGCGGCACGATCGAGGCATGCTGCGGCGCGGGACGTGAAGCTGATCCGCGCCGCCCTGCGCGCCGGGGATCCGGCGATGGCGGCATCGCGCCGGCGGCTGGCGCCGCCCGTGGCGTCCGCTCGTTCCGGGCCGCGCACCTGGAACGGCGCGCGCGCTTCGGCCGCATCGTCGGCGCGACCGGTGGCGCCGGTCGTGCCGGGGCGGTCGGTTCATGGGGGATCCGCAGCGGCAGCAGCGGCGGTGCCGGCGCGGCCGGCGGCGCGGTTCGCGGCGCCGGAGCGAATGGATCTCGGGCGCTGGCTTGGCGGGCTGTTCGGCGACGAGGCGCGCCGGCCGCCTTCGGGCGTGACCGGGTTCGATACGCGCATGTCGCCGGTGTTCCCGGGCCGGAAGCCTGGATTCTGAAAGCGGGAGGCGGAAGATGGCGGCTATCATGGTGACGCTGGGCGGCGTTGCCTTCCGGGATTTCGAGGTGCCGCAGGCGATCGAGTTCGGCGGCAGCCAGAGGCTGGCGGTGCATGAGCTGGTGGGCGGAGGGCGCGTGATCGACACGCTCGGCGCGGCGGCGGGGATCATCCGTTTCGCCGGCACTTTCTCCGGCCCCGATGCCGAGGCCCGGGCGCAACTGCTCGACGTGGCGCGGATGGCGGGGGCGACCCTGCCGCTGGCCTGGAGCGGCTTCGCCTTCGAGGTGGTGATCGCGGATTTCGTCGCGGTTTACGAGAAACCCTGGTGGATTCCGTTCTCGATCGAGCTGGTCGAGGCGCAGAATCTGGTGACGGCGGTGGCGGATGCGCTGGCGCAGGCGGGGCTCGACCTCGTCAGCGCCGGTGGCCTGGCCGGGCTGGCGGGGATTTCGCTCGGCTCCGTAACGGCGACGGCGCCCGGGAGCATCGCCGCGGCGCAGGGGGTTGTGGGCGGCGCGTTGAGTGCAGCGGAGAACGGGCTGGCGGCGGCGCAGGGCGCGTTCGGCGCGAGCGCCGGCGCCTCGGCGGCAACGCGGGCGCTGCAGGGGATGGGCACGGCGAGCCTGTCGCTCGCAGCGCTTGGCGGCGCTTCGGCCTATCTCGGCCGCGCCGCCGGCAACGCTTCATTGGGGGCGGCATGAGCGGGACGACGACAATCACGGTTGCGGGTGGTAATCTATACGAGATCGCGGCGCGGCATCTGGGCGATGCGACGCAGTGGATCCGCATCGCGCAGCTCAACGACCTGTCCGATCCGGTGCTGGTCGGGCTGGTGATGCTGGTGTTGCCGCCGGTGGACCCGAATGCGGGCGGCGGGGTGCCGCGTGTCTGAGGCGGTGACGGTGCGGGCGATCGCCCCGTTCGCGACGATCGACGGAACTCCGCTGCCGGGGCTGGAGCGGCTGGAAATCCGCCAGCCCGGCTCGTTCGAGGCGGCGTGTTTCTCCCTCGAATTCGCGATCGGCGCGGTGCCGGGCGGCGCGGCCTGGTTCGCCGGGCTGCAGGGCGGGGTGGTGACGGCCGGCATCGGCAGCGGGAAGGCGCTGGTCACCGGCCAGGTGGACAATGTCGCGATCCGGTTCGATCTCGGCGCCGCGATTTTGAGCGGGCGGGATCTGGCCGCGCGGCTGATCGACGCCGAGATGGACCAGACCTTCTCGAACCTGACCGCGAGTGAGGTGGCGACGGCATTTGCCGGTGGGGCCGGGCTTGCCGCGAATGTGGACGCGACGACGACGCGGATCGGCCAGTATTACGAGCTGGCGCACGCGCAGACCGGGCTCGGTCTGCATTCGCGGCATGCGACGCGGTGGGATCTGCTGGCCGCGCTGGCGGTGCGCGAGCAGTTCGGCCTTTCGGTGACCGGGACGACGCTGAATTTCACGGCGCCGCCGGCGAGCGCGCCAATGCTGCTGACCTATGGGCGGGACCTGATGACGCTGGGTTGCGACCGCGCGCTGGCGCTGGCGACGCCGAAGGTGACGGTGCGGAGCTGGAACCCGAAGAGCAAGGCGGCGTTCAGTTCGAGCGCCGGGAGTTCCGGCGGGACGACGCTGATCCGCCCGAACCTGACCCAGGGCGAGGCAGAGCGGGTTGCGACGGCGGCGCAGGCCGCACTGGCCGCGCAGGCGGTGCGGTTGCAGGCGAGCATGCCGGGCGAGACGGCGATGGCGCCGGGGACCGCGATCCTGATCCAGGGCACGCAGACCGCGCTCGACGGCGCTTATGTGGTGCGGAGCGTGGAGCGGGTGATCGGCGGGCGGATCGGGTTTTTGCAGCATTTCGAGGCGATGCGGGCGGCATGATGGAGCATTTCTGGAACGCGGTGAAAGGCCGGGCGGCGGCGCTCGACGGGCTTTCGGCGCAGGCGCGGTTCGCCGTGGTCACGAGTTTCGATCCGGCCGCCTACGCGGCGCGGGTGACGTTGCAGCCCGAGGGAGTGCTCTCGGGCTGGCTGCCGGTGCTGGCCGGGTGGGTCGGCGCCGGCTGGGGCATGGCGGCGCCGCTGTCGCCGGGCGATCAGGTTCTGGTGCTCGGGCAGGAGGGCGACGCCGAGCAGGCGGTGGTGCTTGGCCGGCTGTGGTCCGACCGCGACCCGGCGCCGCAGGCGGCGGTGGGCGAGTTGTGGCTCGTTCATCAGAGCGGATCGTTCCTGCGGCTGCGCAATGACGGGACGATCGCGATGAAGGCCGGGATGGTTTCGATCGAGGGGGATCTGATGGTGAGCGGCGAGATTTCGGATCGTGGCGGGACACATGGCAGTCTCGATACGCTGCGGCAGGCTTATGACGGGCACACCCATCCCGATCCGCAGGGCGGTTCGACCGGCACGCCCTCGGCGGTGGTGTGATGGCGGATCTCGCATTGACCTTCGGCGGTGATCTCGCTTTCGGCAATGGGGGCGATCTTGCGCTGGCCGAGGGGGCGGCGCTGACCGAGCAGCGTGTGCTGCGGCGGCTGCTGACCAATCCGGGCGGGTATGTCTGGCAGCTTTCCTATGGCGCGGGACTCGGCCAGTTCGTCGGCGCGGCGGGGCCGGCGGGCGCGGCCGGCGCGCTGGCGCGCGCGCAGATGCGCGGCGAGGCGCGGGTGGCGAGCGCGCCGCCGCCGCAGATCACGGTCAGCCAGGGGACTCCGGGCGGGCTGGCGATGACCATCGCCTATCAGGACGCCACGACGGGACGGGCGCGCGTGCTCGCGCTGCCGGGTTCCGTCTGATCATCACAGGGAATTCCGATGCAATTATCGCTGCAGAGCTTCACCGCCATGGTGGAGCAGATGGCTGCTGCCTTGCAGGGGGCGGCGAGCCAGGCGCTGGACCTGACCGTGGGGTCGGTCCTGCGGGCACTGCTCGAGGCGAATGCCTCGCTCGGCCTCTGGCTGCAATGGATGATCGTGCAGGTGCTGCTGACCACGCGGCTTTCCACCAGCACCGGGGCCGACTGCGACAGTTTCGGCGCGGATTTCGGCTTTGCCCGGCTGCCCGCAGTGGCGGCCGCCGGCACCGTGACCTTCGCGCGGTTCGCACCCGTGCTGTCGGCCTTCGTGCCGGTCGGCGCGACGGTGATGACGGCCGATGGCAGCCAGAGTTTCGCGGTAACGGCGGATCCGGCGAACCCGGACTTTTTCGCGGCGCAAGGCGGCTACACCCTGGCGGCGGGTGTCGCCTTGCTCGACCTGCCGGTGAGCGCGGTGGTGCCGGGGGCTGCCGGCAACGTGATGGCGGGGGCCATCTCGCTGCTGACCACGGCGATCGCCGGGATCGACACGGTGAACAACGCGGCGCCGATGGGCGGCGGTGTGGACGCGGAGAGCGACGCCGCGTTCAAGGCGCGGTTCGGTAATTATCTCGTCAGCCTGTCGCGCGCGACGACCGGCGCCATCGAGGAGGCTGTGGCCGGTGTGCAGCAGGGGCTTTCGGTGACGATCAGCGAGAATGTCGATCAGACCGGGGCGGTCAGCATGGGTAATTTCATCGTCACGGTCGATGACGGAACCGGCCATCCGCCGGCCTCGCTGCTGGCGACGCTGGGCCGGGCGGTGGACGCGGTGCGGCCGGTGGGCACGCGGTTCGCGGTACAGGGACCGAGGGTGGTGGCGGCGAACGTGTCGATGACGCTGGTGCTTGCGCCCGGCACGGTGCCGCAGACCGCCACTTCGGCGGTGACGGACGCGATCGCGGCCTATATCGGCGGGCTGTCGGTGGGCGCAACGCTGCCTTATTCGAAACTGCTGCAGATTGCCTATGACGCGTCCGATGCGGTGGTGAACGTGACCGACGCCCTGCTGAACGGCGGCACGGCCGATCTGGTGCCGCCCGCCTTCGGGGTGGTGCGGGCCGGCACGATCGGCGTGAGCTGAGCCATGAGCGGTGCGACCAATCTCACCGGCGGCGCGGCCGACATGGCGGCGCGGCTGAAAATGGTGCTGCCGGCCGGCTGGTTCGCCGATGCGACGCCGGTGCTCGACCAGGTTCTCGGCGGACTCGGCACGCTCTGGGCCTGGCTTTACGCGCTCATCGGGACCGTACGGCGGCAGACGCGGATCGCGACCGCGACGGGGCCGATGCTGGACATCGCCGCGCGGGACTATCTGGGCGGGCGCCTCACGCGGCGGGCGGGCGAGAGGGATGCCGCGTTCAGCGCGCGGATCCGCGCCAATCTGCTGACGCCGAAGGCAACGCGGGCGGCGCTGGTGGCGGCCATTACCGCCGAGACCGGGCGGACACCGGCGATCTTCGAGCCCGCCAATACCGGCGATACCGGCGGCTATGACACCAACACGCTCGGGTATGGCGTGCGTGGCGGCTACGGCAGTCTCGCTTTGCCCTATCAGTGCTTCGTGACGGCCTATCGTCCGCGCGTGGCCGGTAGCGGCGCCTCCGGCGGGTTCGGCTATGGGCCGGGCGGGTATTCGACCGCGCCGCTGGCCTGGAGCGATCTGGCGCAGGATGTGGGGCTGGCCACCGATGCCGACATCTACGCCACGATCGCCGACGTGTTGCCGGTCAATGCCGTCGCCTGGACGCGGTTGCTGAACTGACGCTCGCCTTTCCGCGACCTTTTTCTCCCTGCCGGCCGGACGCCGCCCTGATGCGGCGGGCGCGGTCGCGCGGCCTCATGACAAGGACATCTTCATGGACAGGACCATCGTCTATCCGGGGGCGATCCCGCTGGATACCGACATTCTGAATCTCAACCGCAACGTGATGGTCGCGATCGGCGCGCTCAATGCTGCGGTGCTCGGCGGCGGCATGGTGGCGGACGGGCTGGCCTGCACGCCGTCTGTGCCGGCCTCGCTGACGGTGACGGTGGCGCCGGGATCGATCACCCAGCTCGGGCCGGTCGATGCCAACAGCTATGGCAGCCTGCCGCAGGATACCGCTCAGCAGACCGTGAGGATGGGCATCAATCTCGATCCGGTCACGTTTACCCTGGCCGCGCCGGCCAGTTCCGGTCAGTCGGTGAATTACCTGATCGAGGCCACGTTTTCGGAGGCCGACGCCGATCCGGTGGTGCTGCCCTATGTGAACGCCGCCGATCCCTCGGTGCCGTATTCGGGGCCGGGCAATTCAGGCGGGGCACAGAACACCCAGCGGCTGCAGCGGGTTCAGCTGCAGGTCAAGCCGGGTGCCGCGGCGGCGGCGGGAACCCAGGTGACGCCGCCGGTGGATGCGGGATGGGTGGGGCTTTACGTCGTTACCGTCAATTACGGGCAGACCGCGATTACCGCGGCCGATATCGTCACCCAGCCTCAGGCGCCGTTCCTGCCGTTCAAGCTGCCGCAGCTGCGGCCGGGCTTCTCGCAGATGCAGGTGTTCGAGAGCTCGGGCAATTTCGTCGTGCCGCCGGGGGTGACGCAGGCGAAGGTCACGGTGGTCGGCGGCGGCGGCGCGGCGGGATACCATGTTTCGATGCCCGGTGCCGGAGGCGGCGGCGGGGGGACGGCGATCGACACCGTCACCGGCCTCGTGCCGGGGCAGGTGATTCCGGTGACGGTGGGCGCGGGCGGCATGGCGCCGACCTCGCCTGCCAATGGGGCCAATGGCGGAATGTCGAGCTTCGGCAGCTACATGTCGGCGACCGGTGGCGCCGGCGGCGAAGGTGGCTCCGGCTCGCTGTTCGCGACGGCGGGCGGCGTCGGCGGCATCGGTTCCGGGGCGCGGATCATCCAGGGCGGGGCGATGGGCGGTGACGGCATCGTCGTCGCCTCGCGCGGCGGGGATGGCGGCGGGCCTGGTCATGGGCGCGGGGCGAGCGGGCCGCTGGCCGGCCTGTCGGCCACCGGCTTCGGCGGCGGTGGCGGGGGCGGCGGCGCCACGACCGGCGCATCGCCCGTTGGTAGCCCCGGCGGCGCGGGCGCGCCCGGCATCGTCATCGTCGAATACTGAGCGGAGCCAACCAGATGAGCGCAACCACGACACCGGCCAGCCGGATCTGGCAGGCCGCCTCGGCGCGGCTGATCGAGATCGAGGGGTTCATTCCCACCCCGCGCGGGATCGCACTGCTGCCGCCGCGGCCACTGGCCTGGCCGGAAAAGGACCCCGGCGACACGCTCGACTACACCTTCGACGTGGCACCTGCCCTCGCGGGCAGTCCGGGCGATGCGATCGCCACGGTTTCAGCGACGGTGAGCCCGGACAATCCCGGCGATGTCACCATCGCCTCGACGGCGATCGACGGCACCCGCGCCGTGCTGTGGCTCGCCGGCGGGCAGCCGGGCACGACCTATAAGGTCACGGTTTCCATCACCACGCTGGCCGGGCGGAATCTCGCGCGGAGCATCGCGCTGCCGGTTGTGTCGCTGGAGTTGGTGCCGGCGCCGGCGAGTGCGATCACGACACCGGGCGGCGCGCCGATCACCAGCCCGTTCGGCCAGCCCATCACCGCGAACTGAGGAGGCGGCATGCCAACCATCGGACAATTGCCGGCGGCGAATTCGGTCGCGGATACCGACGAACTGCCCGTGTTCCAGGCCGGGCAGACCGTCGCGGCGACGCGCGCGCAGCTCCTTGCCGGGATGCAGCAGCAACTCGCCGTGCCGCAGGGCACGCTGCTCGGCGGTGTCGGGCCCGGAACGGCGGCGCCGGTGCCGATTACCATCGGCGCCAATCTCTCGCTGAGCGGCACGACGCTGGCCGCCGCCGCTTCCCCCTTCGAGATTCCGAAACTGCCCGCAGGGACGCCGCCGGCGGCCAGCGATGCCGTGGCGCTCGGGCAGGGCGGGGCGAATGTCGCGCTGACCTATGACGCGTTCATGAGCGGGATCTCGACCCTGTCAGGTGTGCGGGCGGACGGGTTCGAGGCGATCGCGGCCGGAGCGAGCGCGGTGCGCTCGATCGCCGAGCTGGCGACCAACGCCGTCGCGATCGAGGATTTCGGCGCCAGGGGCGATGGCGTGACCGACGACGCACCGGCGCTGCTCGCAGCACTTGCGACGGGCAGTCCGGTCAGGTTCGGGCCGAAGACATACCGGATCGACGGCGAATGCGACATTTCCGGCACCACTGCGACACTGATCGGTGTGCCGGGGCAGACGGTTTTGACGCGCGGCGCGCAGAGCGTGGCCGGCACGTCGACGCAGGCGGCGTGGATCAGCGTGAGTGCTGCGACATTCAACGCCGATGGCATCATCTTCGACGCCAATGCCGCGATCACCGCACAGACCTGGGGTGTGGTGATCCAGGCGGGCTGCACGGCCTCGAACATCACGCGCTCGCTGTTCCGCAACGCCAAGGGATCGATCTTTGGCTGGGGCCTCGCGATCGCGCCGAGGGATTCGACGGTGATCAGGCATCATGTGCATGATTGCGAGTTCACCGCGAATGCGGTTGACGGGCTCTGGGTCGCGGCGACGAATGCCGTGGCGGTGACAAGCTGCCGGGCGCACGACAATGCGCGCAACGGCATCTATGTCGATAACCAGGACCCGACGCTGACGCTGAAGATTCTCGATGTGCAGGTGGTCGGCAACACATGCTGGAACAACCAGACCGGCATCGTGATCGGCAATTTCAACGAAACCAACCGCTATCCGGGAACCTACGGCAACGCCAATCCGGATGTGCTGGGCGCGCTGGTCGCGCAGAACTGCGCCTTTTCCAATAGCGGCTACGGCATTTCGATTTCGGGGCGGAACATCCTGGTGGCCGGGAACCTGCTGGTCGATAACGGGCCGGCCGGCGGCGGAATGCTGGTGAACACCGGCTATTGCCGGGTCGCCAACAACATGATCACCAATTCCGGCGGGTTCGGGATCGATGCCGGCGGCTCGATCTATGTCGAGCTGAGCGGCAATTACTGCGACGGGCAGACGATCGGCATCGGGATCGGTGGCAGCCAGAACTGCTCGGTGCGCGGCAATTTCATCCAGGACTGCTCGATCGGGATCATGGCGCTCAATGTCGAATCCGACGGGCGGGGCACGAATTTCGGCATTTCCTGCAACAATCTCGAGATTGCCGGGAACCGGATCAACTACGGCGCTGGCGGATCGGGCATCATCCTGCAGGATGCGCCGCAGCTGGTCGTGCTGCGGGACAACATCGTCTCGTCCGGCACGGCGGGCGATCCGCTGAACGCGCTGATTCCGTACACGGATTCGGTCGTGCTGCGGAACAATATCGTGAATTTCGACGATGCCTTCGCGGTGAATCCGCTGGCCGTGAACGGGGTGAACACGCTGGTCTATCCGGACCTGGTGGATCGCGTCACGGTATCGCAGAGCACGGGGGCGGTGCAGTCGATCATCAGTGCCACGGCCCAGCGGACCGAGGGCATGATCACCTACATCAAGGTGATCAATGGCGGGTCGAACTACACCAATGCCACGGTGTCGATCAGTGGGACGGGCGGTGGCGCGGCGGCGAGCGCGTGGATCGCCAACGGCGCGGTCATTGGTGTCTACATCGCCGCGCGCGGCAGCGGATACGGACCCGGTACCCAGGTGAGCATCACCGGGGATGGCACCGGCGCGACCGCGACCGTGCAGGTTGGCCTGCCGGTGCTGGAGGGGCGGCGGCTGGAAATCGACTGTCTGGCGCCGGTGAGCTTCGCTTCTGCCGGCAGCGCGCCGGCGCAGGAGAACTGGACCGGCGCGCCGCTGACCGTGCCGGCCGGCG
>JAJZFF010000461.1 GCA_021805485.1 Pseudomonadota bacterium | reverse complement strand
CGCCATGCCGACCGACAACGCATAAAACGCGACGTCACGGGGCGTAACGCGTTGCCTGATATCGGGGATCGGAAAATTCAGCAGCAATTCGGGATCGATTGTCACAATTCCTCCTCAGGTTCACCGAAACCTGCAGGCTCGGGGCAAACCGGATGTCCGGCAGCATTCCGGCATGCACGGGCAAGCAGCGCAAGGTTCCCGAATGTTAGAAATGGCCGGCGCATGTCGATTTACGTCCGCAACGACCGCGCGTCAGCGATCAGGCCGCGCTCGTCCAGGCCGTCGTATGCCGCACGCGATCCTGACGGCACCGGAACGTTCATGGGCTGTGAACCTCTTCGAGGTAGATTCCGTTCCGGATAGCATCCGAACTCATGAATGACAATCGGAATGGCGCCGGAGCTTCGGTTGCCCATGCTGTTCGGCGCGGCGCTGCTTCCCGCACGTCGCGGCCATGCGGAGCATGTCGCATGACCGCTTTACCAGTCGGCGGATGCTTCCATCGTGCTTGTGCCCGTGCCGGTTTCGGTCCGCAGCGCGAGGCCCGTGCCGGCCCGCCGCGCGACGAGCCGGAAGGGCATGAAGTCGAACAGCGGGCTGAGGCCGCGAAACGTGAAATGCCGTGGCGCGGCGCCGCCAATCTCTGCGGCGAAGTCGAGCAGCAGCGTGGCCTGCAGCGGGCCGTGGACGATCAGGCCGGGATACGATTCCGCCTCGCGCGCGTAGGATCGGTCGTAGTGGATGCGATGGCCGTTGAAGGTGAGCGCCGAATAGCGGAACAGCGTCACCGGGCCGGCCTGCATGTCGCGATGCCATTCGGCATCCTCCGGCGGCGGGCCCAGCGGCACGGGTTCGGCAGGTGGCGCACCACCGCCCGCTGCCGCGCGGTAGACGATGTCGTGCCGTTCGGTCAGGGCGAGGCCGCGTGGCGAGACGATCTCGTGATCGACGGCGACGAAGCAGAGCGGGCCGGCGCGCCCCTCCTTGACCACGACATCCGCGATGCGCGAGCGGCGCTCCACCTCGTCGCCCACGCGCAGCCGGTCGGCGAAGCGCAAGGTGCCGCCGGCCCACATCCGGCGCGGCAGCGGCACGGGCGGCAGGAAGCCGCCGCGCGCGGGGTGACCATCCGGCCCAAGGGCGGCGGTGATCGCGGTGGGCGGGGCGAGGCACCAATGGATTGCGAGCGGCGCGGGATCGCCGGCGCGGGGCGCGGGATCGTCGCGGTCGAATGTCGCGGCGAATTCGCGGACGAGGCGGGGGGCGACGACATCGCGCGCGGTTTCGGTGCGGCCGATCCAGGATTTGAGGTGATTGATATCGAGCGTCATCGTCATGGCGCGGGCTCCGGAGGCGGGGACAATCCGAATTCGGCGAGAACTGTCTCCGTGTGCTCGCCGATCGCGGGGATCGGGCCGTAATCGCGCGCCGCGCCGCGCAGGATCGGCGCCGGCGCGGGCAGCGACACCGGCCCCGCGGCGCTGCCGACCGCGATGCGGCGCAGATGAGGATGGCGGACGAGGGCGGCCATGTCATTCAGTTCGGCGAAGGCGATGCCGGCCTCCGTCAGCCGCGCGATCAGCGCCGCCGCCGGCAGCGCTGCGAAGACCGCGCCCACCGCCGCGTCGGTGTCGTGCCGGTGCCGCACCCGCGCGACGTTGTCGGCGAAGCGGGGGTCCTGCGGCATGTCCGGCATCAGCAGCACGTCGCGGCAGAAGACGCGCCATTCGCGCTCACTCTGGATCGAGATCAGCAGCTGCCGGCCATCCTTGGCAGCAAAAACGCCATAGGGCGCGATCGAGGGATGGGCGAGCCCGACGCGCCGGGGCGGGTTTCCGGCCTCGGTGTTGAGCAGAGGCACAGCCAGCCAGTCAGCCATCACGTCGAACATCGAGATCCGGATATCGGCCCCCTCGCCGGTCCGGCCTCGGGCGATCAGCGCTTCGAGGATCGCGGCGTGCGCGGTGGCACCGGTCGAGATGTCGACCACCGAAATGCCGACCCGCGCCGGCTCGCCCGGCCCGCCGGTGATCGAGGCGAGGCCGGATTCAGCCTGGATCAGCAAGTCGTATGCCTTGCGGTCGGCGAGCGGGCCGTCATCGCCGTAGCCGGTGATCGAGCAGCAGATCAGGCGCGGATGGCGGCGCCGCAATGTCTCGACCGGCAGGCCGAGCCGGTCGAGCGCGCCGGGTTTCAGGTTCTGCACGAGCACGTCGGCCCGGGCGATCAGGGCGGCGAGTTGATTGACCGCCGCCGGTTGCCGCAGATCGAGCGCCACGGATTCCTTGCCGCGGTTGAGCCAGGCGAAATAGGAGCTGCCGGCGGGCGTGGCCTCGTCGTAGAAACGGGCGAAATCACCTTCCGGCCGCTCGATCTTGATCACCCGCGCCCCGGCATCGGCGAGGCGCGACGTGCAGAACGGGGCGGCGACGGCCTGCTCGATGGCGACGACGAGCAGGCCCGCGAGCGGCAGGTCCGGCATCAGTAGGACCTCGGCAGGCCGAGCACATGTTCGGCGAGATAGGAAAGGATCAGGTTCGTCGAAACCGGCGCGACCTGGTAGAGGCGGGTTTCGCGGAACTTCCGCTCGACATCGTATTCCTCGGCAAAGCCGAAGCCCCCGTGCGTCTGAACGCAGATTTCCGCCGCCTCCCACGAGGCTTCGGCGGCGAGCATCTTGGCCATGTTGGCTTCGGCTCCGCAGTTCTGTCCCGCCTCGAACAGCGCGGCGGCGCGATGGACCATCAGTTCCGCCGCGCGCATCCGCGCATAGGCTTTGGCGATCGGGAACTGCACGCCCTGATTCTGGCCGATCGGCCGGCCGAAGACAACGCGTTCCTTCGCGTAGGCGGTCGCCTTGTCGATGAACCACTTGGCGTCGCCGATGCATTCGGCGCCGATCAGGATGCGCTCGGCATTCATGCCGGAGAGGATGTAGCGGAAGCCCCTGCCTTCCTCGCCGATCAGGTTTTCCGCCGGCACGCGGACATTGTCGAAAAACACTTCGGTCGTCGCATGATTCATCATCGTGCGGATCGGCCGGATGGTCAGGCCCGCCTGCCGCGCCTCGCGCATGTCGAGCAGGAAGACCGAAAGCCCGTCGGTGCGTTTCTGCGCCTGCTCGCGCGGCGTGGTGCGGGCGAGCAGCAGCATCAGATCGGAATATTCGGCGCGCGAGGTCCAGATCTTCTGGCCGTTGACGACATAATGGTCGCCCTCGCGCCGGGCGGTGGTGCGCAGCGCCGTGGTGTCGGTGCCGCTGGTCGGCTCCGTCACGCCGAAGGCCTGCAGCCGCAGTTCGCCGCGGGCGATCTGCGGCAGGTAGCGCGCCTTCTGCGCCTCGCTGCCATGCCGCAACAGCGCGCCCATGATATACATCTGCGCATGGCACGCCGCGCCGTTGCAGCCGGCATGCTGCACCTCCTCGAGGATCGCCGCGGCGGCGGACAGGCCGAGGCCGGAGCCGCCATATTCCTCGGGGATCAGCGCGGCGAGCCAGCCGCCCTCCGCCAGGGCGCGGACGAAGGCTTCGGGATATGTCCCCTCACGGTCGAGCTCGCGCCAGTAGGCGCCGGGAAAGCCGGCGCAGAGCCGCGCCACTTCGGCACGGATGGCGGCGTGCGGGTCGTCGCCGGAGACGGTCTCTGGATGATCGGCGGGGCCGGCAGACGGACGGGTCAAATGCTTCCTCCACGGTGGGCTATGCAGCGGGCGGCACCATGGACCATGGTATCCCGATCTGAAAATAGCTAAGTCTGCCGCCATTTCCATCCTAACGTCCGCCGGTGCCAAACGTGATTCCTCGCCCCTCCTGCCGCTTCCGCCCTGCTCCCGGATCCCGCGCGTGAGCCCGGGGGGGATCGTGCATCCGCTGGTGGCCGGGCTCGACATGACCGGCACGCTGGTCTTCGCGATGAGCGGGGCGGCGCGCGGCGTGCAGGAGCGGATGGACGTGTTCGGCGTTCTGGTGCTCGCCTATGTCACCGCGGTTTCCGGCGGCATCCTGCGCGACGTCATGATCGGCGCGGTGCCGCCGGAATCGGTGGCGAGCTGGCACAATCTTGCCCTGGCGCTGGCCGGCGGGCTGTTCGTGTTCGCCTGTTTCGGCCTGTTCAGGCGGCTATCGCATCCGGTGCTGTTCTTCGATGCGATCGGGCTCGGCGTGTTCGCGGTGGCCGGAACGCAAAAGGCACTGGACTACGGAATCAACTGGCCGATGGCGGCGATTCTCGGCATGGTCAGCGCGATCGGCGGCGGCATGGTGCGCGACGTGCTGACCATGCGGGTGCCGACCGTGCTGCACGCCGATATCTACGCCGTCGCCGCCCTGGCCGGCGCGCTGGTGGTGGTGGCCGGCGCTGCCCTTGGCATCGCCCAGCCGCTTGCCGCCTGGAGCGGGCTCGCGCTCTGCGTGTTTCTGCGGATGATGGCGATCTATCGGGGCTGGCGGCTGCCGGCGGCGCGCTGACGCCAGGCTCAGGATGCCGGGCGCTGCAATGTCTTGCGATAGGCTTCCGCCTCCCAGCCGAGCAGCGCGGCCTCCTCGTCGGCGCTCAGCACGCTCAACGCCGCACCTGCCGGCACGAGGCGGGCGACATCGGCGATGCAGCGGGCCATTGCCCGGGCGGAGGCCGAGGCATCGCGCCGCAGCAGCGCGCCCGCGCCGGGCACGAGCACGAGCGGTGCGCCGGATTCGACCCGCTCCGGCACGCCTGGGCCGAGGAAGATGACATGGTCGGGGTAGAGCGAGCCGGCGCGGGCGACGGCGAGACTTGCCGGGTCGGCGCCGAGCGTGGCGATCTCGGGCGGCGCGGCTTCGTAGCCGGAGCCTGCCGCGGCGCGCGCGAGGGCGGCGTCATCGGCGGGCGCGAGCGGGCGCGCCACAGCGGCGAGCCGGGCGCGCACGGTCTCGATCAACGCCACGGCACCCTCCACCGTTTCCGCACCGACGGTCAGCCCATGATTGCCGAATACATAGATGGCATGGCCGGGCCGCGCCATCACGCCATCGGCCAGCGGCTGGCCAGGGCGGACATAGGGGACGAAGCCCCAGTCGAGCCCCGCGAGCGCGCCGGCGAGCCGGGCTTCGGCATCGGCGCGCACGGCCGTCGCGATGGTCGCAACGCAATGGACGTGCAGAACCACCCGGTGCGGCATCATCGCGTGCATCGCCGTCTCGATCGAGGGGCGCAGCACACCGCCGCCGATCAGGAAGCGTTTCGCATTCTCGACATCGCCACCCTCGCCATAGGCTGCGCGCAGCGCAACGAAATCGACCGGCACCATCACGTCCTGCCGAGCGGCATCCGCCAGCCACTGGCCGGAAGCCTTGATCCACATCGCCCCGCCGAGCTTGATCGAGGTGTTGCCGCCGGCGGCCTGCACCAGCAGCGGGTCGGCGCCGATCCGGGCCGAGGCGGCGACGAGTTCGGCAAGCGCCGGATCGTCCCGGCCGGGCGCCGCGCTCATGCCGCCACCCAGGCGGCGAAGGCCTCGCGCTCGGCGGTGGTCATGTGCAGACCGTGCTTGGTGCGGCGATCCAGATAGTCGTCCGCCTCGCGCGCCCATTCGGCGCGGCGCAGATAATCGGCCTCGCATTCGTAGAACAGCCCGCCGAAATGCCGGCCGAGGCCGGCAAGATCACCCGCAGCACCGATCACATCGGCGGCGCGGGTGCCGTAGAGCCGCGCGTAGTGATGGGCGAGGGTTTCGGGCAGGAAGGGCTTGGCGCGCCGGAACTCCGCAAGAAACCGGTCGAAATCGGCGCCCTCCATGTCACCGCCCGGCAGCGGTGCCGCGCCGGTCCAGGGGGCCCGCATCGCGGGGAGGAATTTCTGCAGCCGCTCCAGCGCGTGCTCGGCGAGCTTGCGATAGGTCGTGATCTTGCCGCCGAACACCGACAGCAAAGGCGCCTCGCCCGGTTGCTCGTCGATATCGAAGACATAGTCGCGCGTCACCGCCGAGGGGTTCGCCGCCTTGTCGTCATATAGCGGGCGGATGCCGGAGAATTCGGCCACGATATCGTCTTCGGTGAGCGGCCGCTTCATGTAGCGGTTGACGGCGCGCAGCAGATAGGCGCGCTCCGCCGCATCGATCGCGACATCTTCGGCGGCGCCGTCATAGGGAATGTCGGTCGTGCCGATCAGGCAGAGATCGTCCTCATAGGGATTGACGAAGATCACCCGCTTGTCGTCGTTCTGCAGGAGATAGGCCTGCGGACCATCCCAGAACTTGCGGACGACGATGTGGCTGCCCTTGACCAGGCGCACCTTCGCCGGCGTGTTCAGCCCGATCACGCCCTGCATGACTCCGGCAACCCACGGACCAGCGGCGTTGACCAGGACGCGGGACGTCACCGCTTCCGTCGCGCCATCGGCGGCGCGCAGGGTCACGTGCCAGACCCCGCCCTCGCGCCGGGCCGAGGCGGCCGCGGTGCGCGGGCGCACGGCGGCGCCGCGTTCCGCGGCATCGAGCGCGTTCAGGACGACCAGCCGCGCGTCATCGACCCAGCAATCGGAATATTCGAAGGCCCTGGCGTAGTCCGCGCGGATCGGCGCGCCCTCGGGCGCGCGGCGCAGGTCGAGAGCTCGGGTGCCGGGCAGCTTCTGGCGCCCGCCGAGATGATCGTAGAGAAACAGGCCGAGGCGGATCATCCAGGCCGGGCGCTGCTCCGGGCTGTGCGGCAGCACGAAGCGCATCGGCCAGACGATGTGCGGCGCGGCGCGCAGCAGCACCTCGCGCTCGATCAGCGCCTCGCGCACCAGGCGGAACTCGTAGTATTCGAGATAGCGCAACCCGCCATGCACGAGCTTGCCCGAGCGCGACGACGTGCCCTCGGCGAAATCGCCCTTCTCGCAGAGCAGGGTTTTCAGGCCGCGGCCGGCGGCATCGCGGGCAATGCCCGCGCCGTTGATGCCGCCGCCGATGACCAGGAGATCGTAGTCCGCATTCATGCGGCATCGGCTCCGGCGTCATCCTGCAGGCCGTAGCCGGAGAACTGGGCCAGCGTTGCGTCGATGTCGGCGGCGCTGAGGATGTGCGGCTTGCCGAGCACGAGCGCGTGGTAATACTGCCGCGAAATGGTTTCGAGCTCGACCGCGCGCCACATCGCCTTGTCGAGATTTTCGCCGAGCACGATCATGCCGTGATTGGCGAGCAGGCAGCCCATGCGTCCTTCCAGCGCCTTCAGCGCATGCACCGAAAGCTCCTTGGTGCCGAACGTGGCATAGGGCGCGCAACGCACATCGACCCCGCCAAAGGCCGCGACCATGTAGTGGCAGGCCTCGATGTCCCGCCGGGCGATGGCGAGCGTGGTCGCGAAGGTGGGGTGGCTGTGGACGATCGCGTTCACTTCAGGCCGGGCGCGCATGATGTCGAGATGGAAGCGCCATTCGGTCGAAGGTTTCAGCTTGCCCGTCCAGGCGCCGTATTCGCCCTCGATCGGCATGGCGGCGATCATGTCGGGCTCGATCAGGTGATAGGGCGTGGCGGAGGGCGAGATCAGCATCGTGTCGCCGTGGCGGACGCTGATGTTGCCGGACGTGCCCTGGTTGATGCCCAGCGCGTTCATCTGCTGGCAGGCGGAGATCAGGGCCTTGCGAAGGTCGAGGTCGCTCATGTCGGGGGAGCCTTTCAGTCTTTGTCTGTTAACGGGACGTCAGCAGGGATTGAGCGGCGGCTCGCCGGCGAGAAAGCGGCGCAGTTCCTCGGCGGCGGCCTCGGCGGCGATCGTTACGGTCTTCACCGAGGCGCCGGCGATGTGCGGCGTCAGGGTCACGTTCGGCAGGTCGAGCAGGCCCCAGTCGGCCGGGACCGGTTCGATGCCGAATGTGTCGAGCGCCGCGCCCGCGAGATGGCCGCGCCGCAGCGCGTCCTCGAGCGCCGCATAGTCAAGCAGCGGGCCACGCGCGGTGTTGACCAGATAGGCGCCTGGCTTCATGACCGCGAGGCGGGCGGCGTTCATCATCCCGGTCGTCTCCGCCGTCACCCGCGGATGCAGGGTGACGACATCCGATTCGGCCAGCAGCGTTTCCAGCGAGGCCGGCGCGACACCATCGGCAAGATCCGCCGCAGCGAGCCCGACATAGGGATCATGCACCAGGATGCGGCAGCCGAAGGGCTTGAGCAGGCGGACGACGCGGGTGCCGATCTGACCATAGCCGATGATGCCGACGGTCATTTCCGACAGCTCGCGGCCGGTGAGGTCGGCGCGGTAGAGATCGCCGCGCCAGTCGCGCCGGCGCAGCGAATCGTGCCCCGCGCCGATCAGCCGGGTCTGCGCGAGGATGGCGCCGATGGTGAATTCGGCAACGGCGCTGGCATTGCGGCCCGGCGTGTTGACGACGCGGATCTGGCGCAACCGGGCGGCTTCCATGTCGATATTGACCGGCCCGCCGCGCGATACCGCGATAAGCCGCAGATGCGTCATCCGCTCCAGCATCTGCGCGGAAACCGGGGCGAGATGGGTGACGAGGATTTCCGCATCGCCCACGAAGGCGGCGATCTCGTCCGGATCACCCTGGTATTCCTTCAGCCCGTCCATGCCCGGCTTCGCATAGCCATGCTCCATCGGCTCATCCGGCCAGGGCAGCGTCATCGAGCGAAGCGCGAGCGCATCGCCGCAGCGCGCCGCGATGGCGCGCGCGAACATCTCGGGACGCATGAAATTGTCACCGATCACGGCGCAGTCGCGTTTCTCAGCCGCCATGGAATTTCTCTCCGAACGAAGCAAACCGGTGCCAGAAGGGCGCGTTGGCGAGTCTGGCCTCCTGATAGATGGGGAGTAGCCCCTCGTAGCGCGCCATCAGCGCCGGGTCGGGCAATTCGGGTTCGCCGAGCAACGGCGCAATCCAGGCGCGCGCGCAAGTCGCAAGGTCGGGCATGATGCCGAGCGAGACGGAGGCGATCATCGCCGCCCCCAGCGCCCCGCTGCCGTGTTCCTTGACGATTCGCACCTTGCGGCCGAGCATCGCGGCGAAGATCTGCCGCATCGCCGCCGAGCGCGACGCGCCGCCGGTCAGGCTGATGATCTCGGGCGCGCCGCCGATCGCCGCATAACAGTCCGCCGCCGCGAGGGCGAGGCCTTCATAGATGCTGCGCATCATGCCGGGCAGGTCGAGCCCGCGGCCGATGCCGGCGAGGCTCGCCCTCGCCCGCGCATCGGTGAACGGGCCGCGCTCGCCGCCGGCCGAGATGTAGGGGTGCCAGACCGCAACCGCCGGTGGGGCCGCAGGCACCGCGGCATCGAGGGCCGCGAGGAGGGCGGCGGAATCCGGCTCCTGCCCGGCCAGACGCAGGGCCTGCCCGGCAATGCCGACCAGCCAGTCGATATTCAGCGTCGCCGCCAGGGTGGATTGCAGCAGCGCCGTCTTGCCCGGCACCGGGAAGACCATGCGGTAGCCGCTCAGCGGCGCATCGGCCGGGCGTTCGAAATCATCGTCGGCGAGGCGGATGTTCATGCCCGTGCTGCCGATGATCGAGGTGCCGGAATCGGCGTCGATCCCGTAGAGACCGGCACCAAGGGCGCTGCACAGCACGTCGACATAGCCGAGCACGACCGGCGTGCCGGCCGGGATGCCGAGCCGGGCCGCGGCATCGGCGGATAGCGGGTGATGCGTCGTCACCCCATCGACGATCGGGGGCAGCTTGCCGGCCTCGGGACGCAGGCCGAATGCATCGATCACCGTGTCGGAATAGGCGCGGCTTCGCCACGAGCCGAAGGTGAAGCAGCCTTCGGAGGGATCGGTCGCGCGGGTGCCGGTAAGGCGGAAATAGAGCCAGTCCTTGCAGTGCAGGGCGGTGGCGGCGCGGGCGAGCTGTCCGGGCCGGTTCGCGCGCAGCCACAGAAGCTGGCCGGATTGCTGGCAGGCGGCGGGACCGGTGCCGGATTCGGCGAAGATCGCGCGCCCGCGGGCATCGGCGCGAATATCCTCGATGATCGCGCCCGCCCGCGCATCCAGCCAGAGCAGCGCGGGGCCGACCGGCGCGCCGGCGGCGTCGATCAGCCAGGTGCCGTCACCCTGCCCGGTGACCGCGAGGCCGACCACCTCGGCGCCTTCGAGCCTGGCGACGAGGCCGGCGATCACCGCCGCGGCGGCGTCCCAGGTCGCCTCCATGTCCTGCTCGACACCGCCACGCCCGTCCTCGACATAGTGGTTCTGCCTTGATTCGAGGGCCACCGGCCGGCCCTCGATGTCGAAGGCAACGGCCTTGAGCACCGAGGTTCCGGCATCGAGCGCGACAATCACCTGCTTTGTCATGACACGGCTCCATGCGCGAGCGCGATACCGCTCGCCTTGTCGAACACATGCAGATCGGCGGGATCGAAACCGAAGGGCACGGTGCTGCCGAGGCGCGCGCCGAAACGCTCGGGATGAATGCCGATCAGCATCCGCCCCGCCGCCTCGATCGCGACATGCGCCTGATCACCGAGCCACTGGTTCGAGACGACCTCGCCCTGGAACGCCCCGGTGCCGAGATGCAGCCGGTGGGGCCTGAGGCCCAGCACCACGTCACGGCCCGGCTCGATCCCCGGAGGCAGTGGCGCGAGAATCCGCAGCGCCACCGCGCCGGCTTCATCGAGCGCCTCGAACCCCTGCGCGGTCGCGCGGCCCGGCAGCGTGTTCATCGGCGGCTCACCGAAAAAGGTGCCGACGAAGAGATTGGCGGGCCGCTCGCGCAGATCCGCCGGCGAGCCGAACTGCTGCAACACGCCGGCTTCCATCACCGCGATCCGGTCCGCCATCGCGTTCGCCTCGCCCTGGTCGTGGGTGACGAGAACGGCGGTGTAGCCGCGCTCCTTGATGCGCGCCTTCACCCGGCCGCGCAGCACGGCGCGCAACTGCGGCTCCAGCT
>JAJZFF010000355.1 GCA_021805485.1 Pseudomonadota bacterium | reverse complement strand
CGTTCGCCGCCCGTGCGGCCAGCGCCGGATCGTGGGCGGTGAAGGATACGTTGATCAACTGGGAACCGGCCGGGACGTCGATGTGAAACCGGGCGGTGACGGCGTCGCGCAACGCGTCCGGCGCAACCGGAAGCGGCGGGCCGGCGCTGCCGAGCCAGCGCCGCAACAGGGAGGGACGCTGCCGCGCGGGGTCGAATTCCGGGCTCGCGCCCAGACCGAGCCCGTCGATGACTCGCGCCACCACGGCCGGGCTCTTCAGAATGGCTGCCTGGCTGGCCATCAGCGCATCGGTGACCTGCCGCGTCTCGACCACGCCGCGTAGCAACTTCGGGTTGAAATCGACTGGATTGTAGAGAAGCGTTCCGGTCGCCGTGTATACCGGCCGCATGCGCGAAAGCGCGCCGAGCGACAGCAATGGCAGGCCAAGCGCGACCAGCACGGCAAGGCGCCAATGGCGGCGAACGGCGCGCAATGCATCGATCGGATCGGCTGTCCCCCCGATCTGCCTGACCCGGTCTCGCGCTTTTGCCGCGGTGTCCATTTCAGAACCGATTCCTGTTCACCGGAAACCCGCCCGGTTTGCAAAGCCAACCCTTGCCTGTGCATTCTGTCTGCGACACGAAATTAAGTCAATTTTAAGTTGTATATTTTGCCTATTTTCTGGCGAGGGTTGCATGTGATGCCGAAATTCCGCCGCGAAACACGTCGCCATCTGCTCGCCACGGCCGTGTCCGCCCTCGCCGCACCGGCTTTGTTGTCCGGCTGCGCGGCCTGGAGCGGCCTGCCGCCCCTGCCGCCCGCCCCGCCCGGAGGCTATCGGCTCGGCACAGGCGACCGTCTGCGCGTCGTCGTGTTCGGCCAGAAGCAGCTCACGGCAACCTACCTCGTCGACGCCTCCGGCATGATCGACCTGCCGCTGCTCGGCCCGGTGCGCGCCGCCGGCCGGACCACGGCGGCGCTGCGCCGCGCCATCGCGCGCGCGCTGGTGGCGAAGGGCATCCTGCGCCATCCGGCCGTGGCGGTGGAGGTGAAGGCCTATCGCCCGTTCTCGATCCTCGGCGAGGTGAACAAGCCCGACCAGTATGCGTTCGAACCGGGCATGACGGTGCTGGCCGCCGTCTCCCTTGCCGGCGGGTTCACCTATCGGGCGGCGGAATCGGAAGTGGGCGTGATCCGGGTGACCGGCGGCACCCCCCGCGAATATCGCGCGCCGGTCTCCGCCCTGATCGAGCCGGGCGACGTGATCCGGGTGTTCGAGCGGCATTTCTGAACAAATGGATACCGGGAGGTTGACGAAAGATTGACTTGCGCGCGCGCTGCATCTACCCCGCGCCTCCGTCAGCGCATGTAAACACGGGACCGCCCGGACGGGCGGAACGCCGCCGGCCACGTCGCCGACACGACAGGAGAAACGGAGCATGGCGGTAAACGCCTTCATCTTTCCAGGACAGGGCAGCCAGGTCGTGGGCATGGGGCGCGACCTCGCGGCCGCCTTCGCGCCGGCGCGCGAGGTGTTCGAGGAAGTGGACGAGGTTCTCAAGCAGAAACTCTCCCGCCTGATGTTCGAGGGGCCGGCCGAGGAACTGACCCTCACCGAGAATGCCCAGCCGGCGCTGATGGCGATGTCGATCGCGGTGCTGCGCTGCCTCGAGAAGGAAGCCGGGATCCGCATTGCCGACCGCGCGGCTGTGGTCGCCGGCCATTCGCTCGGCGAATATTCGGCGCTCGCCGCCGCCGGCACCTTCGCCCTGGCCGATGCCGCCCGCCTGCTCAGGATCCGCGGCAACGCGATGCAGAAGGCCGTGCCGCCCGGCCTGGGGGCGATGGCCGCGCTGCTCGGCGTCGAGCTCGACGCCGCCGAATCGATCTGCACCGAGGCCGCCGAAGGTCCGGACGGACACGAGGTCGTCTCCGTCGCCAACGACAACGGCGGCGGCCAGGTCGTGATTTCCGGCACCGCCACCGCCGTTGACCGGGCGATCGAGATCGCCCGTGGCCGCGGCGTCAAGCGCGCCCTGAAACTGCCGGTCTCCGCCCCCTTCCATTGCGCGCTGATGGCCCCCGCGGCCGAGGCGATGCGCGAGGCGCTCGCGGGCGTTGCGGTCAATGCCCCGGTCGTGCCGCTGATCGCCAACGTGACCGCGGCCAAGGTGACCGACCCGGCGGACATCGTGGCCAAGCTCGTCGAGCAGGTGACGGCACCCGTGCGCTGGCGCGAATCGGTGGCCACCATGACCGCGCTCGGCGTTACCCGCTTCATCGAACTCGGCGCGGGCAAGGTGCTTTCCGGCCTCGCGCGGCGCATCGCGCCGGACGCCGAAGCATTGTCCTGCGGCACACCTGCCGAACTCGAGGAGTTGGCGAAGCATGTCGGCTGAACTCTTTTCGCTCGAAGGCCGCACGGCGCTGGTCACCGGCGCCTCCGGCGGCATCGGCGCCGCGATTGCGCGCACGCTGCACGGCCTCGGCGCGGCCGTCGCCCTCTCCGGCACCCGCGAGGCAAACCTCACGGCGCTCGCCGCCGAACTCGGCGAACGCGCCCATGTCTGCCCGGCCGACCTGTCCGACCCGAAGGCCGCCGATGCGCTGATCGCCGCGGCCGAATCGGCTCTCGGCCACATCGACATCCTGGTGAACAATGCCGGCCTGACCCGCGACGGCCTTCTGCTGCGCATGTCGGACGAGGCCTGGGCCAGCGTGATGGACGTCGACCTTGCCGCGCCGTTCCGCCTCTCCCGTGCCGTCATGAAGGGGATGATGCGCCGCCGCAGCGGGCGGATCATCAATATCGGCAGCATCGTCGGCAGCACCGGCAACCCGGGCCAGGTGAACTACGCCGCCGCCAAGGCCGGCCTGATCGGCATGACCAAAGCGATGGCGCAGGAAGTTGCCTCGCGCAACATCACGGTCAATCTCGTCGCCCCCGGCTTCATCGAGACGGCGATGACCGATGCCCTGAACGAGGCGCAGCGTGCCTCGCTTGCGGACAAGATCCCGCTCGGCCGCCTCGGCAAGCCGGAGGATATCGCAGCCTCCGTCGCCTATCTCGCCTCCGACGCGGCCGCCTGGGTCACCGGCGCGGTGCTGCACGTGAATGGCGGCATGGCCATGATCTGAGCCGCGGTTGGCGCGACCGGGCGAACCATGCTAAGCGCGCCGGACTTTCGCAGCGATCATGACGCCAGCCTCGTGCGGCATGATCAACGCATGCTATCCATTCGACCGGTGGCGGGATGGTCGACGCCGCCGGTTCAAACCGCCCAACGATCGATAATCGCTACAGGAGCACGAATTCGATGAGTGAAGTCGCCGAAAAAGTTAAGAAGATCGTCGTCGAGCATCTCGGCGTGGACGAAGCCAAGGTGACCCCGGAAGCCTCCTTCATCGACGATCTGGGCGCGGACAGCCTCGACACCGTCGAACTGGTGATGGCCTTCGAGGAAGCCTTCGGCGTGGAAATCCCCGAGGACGCCGCCGAAAAGATCGGCACCGTGAAGGACGCCATCGACTATATCGAGAAAAAGAAAGCCGAATAAGTCGGGTAGCGGACGGGACATGAACATGCGTCGGGTCGTGGTGACAGGCATGGGGATCGCGAGCCCGCTCGGGGTCGGGGTCGAGCATGTCTGGCGGCGTCTGGTCGCCGGCGAATCGGGCATCGGTCCGATAACCGGGTTCGACCCGGCGGAGCTGCCCTGCAAGGTCGCGGGCGAACTGCCCGCGGGATCGCGGGCGGATGGCGGATTCGACCTCAATGAGTGGGTTCCGCCCAAGGAACAGAAGAAGATGGACCGCTTCATCCATCTCGGCATGGCCGCGGCCGTCGAGGCAATGGAGGATTCGGGCTGGACACCCGAGACCGAAGAAGAGCGTTGCGCCGCCGGCGTGATGATCGGCTCCGGCATCGGCGGCCTGCAGACCATCTACGAAGCGTCCGTCATGGTGCATGAGGGCCGGGCCCGCCGGCTTTCGCCCTTCTTCATTCCGTCCGCCCTGGTGAATCTCGTGTCGGGGCACGTCTCGATCCGGTTCGGGCTCAAGGGACCGAACCATTCCGCGGTCACCGCCTGCGCCACGGGCGTTCACGCTGTCGGCGATGCCGCGCGGCTCATCGCCTTTGGCGATGCCGACATCATGCTCGCCGGCGGCGCCGAAGGGGCCGTCTGCGAAATCGGCATCGCCGGGTTCTGCGCCTCACGCGCCCTGTCCACCGCGTTCAACGACAATCCGAAGGCCGCCTCCCGCCCGTGGGACAAGGACCGCGACGGGTTCGTCATGGGCGAAGGCGCTGGCGTGCTGTTCCTCGAGGAATACGAACACGCCAAGAAGCGCGGCGCCAAAATCTACGCCGAGATCGCGGGCTACGGCATGTCCGGCGACGCGCACCACATCACCGCCCCCGCACCGCATCACGACGGCGCCTTCCGTGCGATGAAAGCGGCGCTGAAATCCGGCGGCCTCACGCCGGCGGATGTCGACTACATCAACGCGCACGGCACCTCGACCCCGATGGGCGACGACCTCGAACTCGAAGCCGTGGAAAACCTGTTCGGCGACGCAGCGAAGACCGTTGCGATGTCCTCGACCAAATCGGCGACCGGCCACCTGCTCGGCGCCGCCGGCGCGGTGGAGGCGATCTTCTCGATCCTCGCCCTGCGCGACGGCATCGCCCCGCCAACCCTCAATCTCGACGAGCCGAGCCGCGCCAGCGTGATCGACCGCGTCGCCCATACCGCCCAGCAGCGCAAGATCGATATCGTGTTGTCCAACAGCTTCGGCTTCGGCGGCACCAACGCCTCGATCCTGTTCCGCAAGCCAGGCTGAGCCTGGCCCCGGCGGGCATGCGGGGAAGCGGGCGCCTCATCCTCCTGCTGCTCACCGTTCTGGTGCTGCTGCAGCTGGGCCGCATGGCCGTCAACCAGGCCTATGATGGCCCGGGCCCGCTCCCGGCCTCCGCCGACATCTACATCCCGCCCGGCAGCACAAGGCAGGTCGCCGGGCTGCTGGCGCGGAAGAAGGTTATCCGCACACCCCTGATCTTCGAGGTGGCGGCGTTCCTCACCAGCCGGCAAGGGCCGATCCGCTCCGGCGAATTCCGTTTCATCGATCATGGCAGCCTGCGTTCGGTGCTGCGCACGCTGCGCTTCGCGCCGGAAGTGGAACACAAGGCAACCATCCCCGAAGGTCTGACTTCGGTGCAGATCGCCGACATCATCAACGCCCTGCCGGACGCCACCGGCCACGTGGCACCGCCGCCCGAGGGCAGCGTGCTGCCGCAGACCTATGATTATACCTACGGCACAAGGCGAGCCGCCATCATTGCCCGCATGCAGACGGCGATGCGAGCCGCGCTGGCGAAAGCCTGGGCATCACGCGCCCAGGGCCTGCCGCTGCAATCCCCGCGGCAGGCGCTCATTCTCGCCTCGATCGTGCAACTGGAGACGCCGCTTCCCGCGGAACTGCCAAAAATCGCCGGGGTCTACGAGAACCGGCTGGGCAAGGGCATGATGCTCCAGGCCGACCCGACAGTGATCTTCGCCGTCACCCATGGCCGGTCGACCGCCCTCACCCACCGCGTCGACGACCACGATTTATCGACCGCGAGTCCCTACAATACCTATCGCCACCACGGCCTGCCGCCGGGGCCGATCTGCGCGCCGGGTCTCGCAGCGATCCGCGCCGTGCTTCACCCCGCCGACACCGACGCGCTGTTCTTCGTCGCGACAGGCAAGGGAGGCCATGTATTTGCCCGGACCTTCGCCAAACAGCGCGCCAACATCGCGCGCTATCTCGCTCGAACATCGAAAAAAGCCAGCGCCCCGCCGACCACCCGCTGACGGAGATGATGCTCCAGCGTCCTGTCCCTGAAATTCATGGGTGAATTTCAGGGACAAGCAGGCCACTAAATCATTGATTTTCCTAGCGTCTACTTTGAATCTGAAATCCGATGGATTTCAGATTCGGGACACTAGGAAATTTCGGATTGCCAAATCCGCACCACTGGCCGGCCTGTCGCCGCCGAAGTGAGCCGTGCCTGTTCAAGTCCGGCGCGGGCATTGGCAAGCACGGTGGCTGGATCGTCGCCCGAACGCGCCCAGCGCGACGCGATGCCGATGGCCGCATGACGGCCGGTGCCGGCCAGCATCGCATCAAGCCTTGCGACGATCCGGTCGCCACGCTCGGCCGCAATCAGGTGATCGACGCCGTCACACCAGGCGGCAAGCCGGGTCGGCCCGATCCGGCCGATCAGGTCGCTCGGCCGCAGCATGTCACGCAGCGTTTCCGCCGATTCGCGAATGACCGCCGACGACGCCTCGGAGCCCGTCGCGCCGCCCGACTTTACCCAGCCAATGGCGAACATGGTGCCAACCCGCTCCTCGATATCGAGCCGGTCAAACCGCCGATCGGCCTGCGCAAGAAAGCTCGGCAACGGCCACAAGCCCGTTTCGGGGTCGAGCGCATTACGCTTGCCACCACCGGCGACATCGAGCAGGCGCACGACGAGCGTGCGCAGATGCGGGCCGATCGCGGTCAGAAGTTCCGTTTCCGCTGCGGTGAACCGCCTGTCTCCCGGGCTGCGCCATGCCAGGAGCGCGGCGCTGACCGATCGTCCGGCCGTCACGTTGCCGAGATCGACCGGAATGGTGATCGATTCGCCCCCCGGCATGTCGGCAAGGCCAATGCCGTAGGGGTAATCGGCCAGAACGGTCTCGGCTCCCGTCAGCGGCGGGACCGGACGAGCGACAACACAGACGCCCGAATCGGCGAATTCCGCCGCCAGCAGGGCGCAGGCGGCCGAGCCGGCGGTCGTCGCATCCGGCAATCCGGCCAGGCTTTCGATCATGCGCACCAGGCGGTCGAAGCGCTCCGCATTTCCGCCGCCTGCCGAACCGGCATTCGCATACGAGTCCGTCGAAAAATCTGCCCGATTCGTCATGGATGCGTTTTCGCAGGATCAGGTAAACAACGGATTACCACCGGATTGACAGGCGCGACCCTGCTCAGCATGGTCGCGCCCACACAAGATACGGAACGCCTGCCGATGGACCACACGCAACTCGCCGCCGCCGTCACCGCCGCCTGGGAACGCCGCGACCAGCTCAGTCCGGCCTATCAGGGATCCGACCGGGAGGCCGTCAGCGATGCGCTCGCCCGTCTCGATCGGGGCGAACTGAGGGTTGCCGAGCCCGGCCCGGGCGGCTGGGTCGTCCATCAATGGCTCAAGCAGGCGATCCTCATGTCCTTCCGCCTGCTGCCCAACCGCACCATGCCGGGCGCCGGCGGCGCGCCCGTGTTCGACAAGGTCCCGATGAAGTTCGGCGACTGGGACGATGCGCGCTTCGCCGCCGCCGGCATCCGCGCGGTGCCCGGCGCCGTCGTCCGCCATTCGGCGCATGTCGGCCGCAATACCGTGCTGATGCCCTGTTTCATCAATGTCGGCGCCCGGGTCGGCGAGGACACGATGATCGATACCTGGTCCACGGTGGGCTCCTGCGCGCAGGTTGGCCGCAACTGCCACATCAGCGGCGGCGTGGGAATCGGCGGCGTGCTCGAGCCGCTGCAGGCCAACCCCGTGATCATCGAGGACGACTGCTTCATCGGCGCCCGCTCCGAAGTTGCCGAAGGCGTGATCGTGGAGCGCGGCGCCGTGCTCTCCATGGGCGTGTTCCTCGGCGCCTCCACCCGAATCGTCGACCGGACGACCGGCGAAGTGATCTATGGCCGCGTGCCGGCCTATTCCGTCGTCGTGCCGGGCACCATGCCCGGCAAGCCGCTGCCGGACGGAACTCCGGGCCCGTCCCTCGCCTGCGCCGTGATCGTCAAGCGGGTCGACGCCCAGACACGGTCGAAGACCGCGATCAACGAGTTGCTGCGGGCGTGACCGAGGCCGATCCCGTTCCCCTCGCGCGGGACCTGCTGCGCAGCCGCTCGGTCACCCCCGAGGACGATGGCGCCCAGACCGTTCTCGCGAGGGCGCTGGACGCCCTGGGTTTCTCGATCGAATGGCTGCGCTTCGGCGAGGTGAGCAACCTCGTCGCACGCCGCGGCTCAGGCAGCCCGCATTTCGGCTTTGCCGGCCATACCGACGTCGTGCCGCCGGGCGAGGGGTGGCGCCACGACCCCTTCGCGGCCGTCATCGAGGACGGCCTGCTGTTCGGACGCGGCGCGGTCGACATGAAGGGCGCCATCGCCGCCTTCGTCGCCGCCCTCGCCGCCCGCCCGGCAAATCATGCAGGCACGATCTCGCTCCTCATCACCGGCGATGAGGAAGGCGATGCCGTGGACGGCACCCGGCGCATTCTCGACCATCTCGCCGCCTCCGGTTCCCTGCCGGAATTCTGCCTGGTCGGCGAGCCGACCTGCCGCGCCCGGCTCGGCGACACGATCAAGATCGGCCGGCGCGGCTCGATTTCGGCGCATGTGACGGTTCGCGGCGTGCAAGGCCATGTCGCCTACCCCCATCTGGCCGACAACCCGCTCCATCGCCTGATTCCGGCACTCGAAGCCCTGCGCGCCACGACGCTTGACGAGGGAACCGCGTGGTTCGAGCCCTCATCGCTGCAGATCACCAGCGTCGATACCGGAAACAAGGCCGGCAACGTGATCCCGGCGAGCGCCTCGGCCCGGCTGAACATCCGTTTCAACGACCGCCACACCGGCCCCGATCTCGCCGCCTGGATCCGCGATACCGTGGCCCGCCACGCCCCTGGCGCCGCCTGCGACATCGGCATCAGCGGCGAGGCCTTCCTGACCGAACCCGGCCCCGTGACCACGCTGTTCAGCGAGGCGGTGGCGGCGGTGACCGGTATCACGCCGAAGCTCGACACCGGCGGCGGCACGTCGGATGCCCGCTTCATCGCCGCGCACTGCCCCGTCGCCGAATTCGGCCTGGTCGGCACCTCGATGCACCGGGTGGACGAGGCCGTGCCGGTGAGCGAGCTGCGCGCGCTGGCCGAAATCTACGGCCGGATCCTGGACCGCGTGTTCCGATGAACGGCAACGACGGTTTCGCCACCTCGGTCCTCGGCACGCTGCGCGGTCTGGTCGGCCTGGCGCTCGGGCGGGTCGAGGCGTTCCGGGAATTCCGCAACACCCCGGCCGCGTTTTCCGCATCGATCGCGCCCCTCATCGCGTTTCCGCTGGTCGGCGCCGCCCTGCTCGGCCTGCGCGGATACTGGGTCTATGCCGCGTCGCTGATGCTCTCCCGCCTCTGCGGCGTCCTGCTCCAGCCGGTGATCGTCGAGTTCGCCGCGCGGCGGCTCGGCCGGCAGGAACGCTGGCTGACCACCAGCACGGCGCTCAACTGGTCGATCTGGATCATCTTCGTGCTCATCCCGGCCGCCATGGTGGTCAATGACGGGCTGGTGTCGATGGGCGTCGGCCTGCCGGCCGCGCTCGCGATGTCCGCCGGCATGATCGGGGCCTACATGCTATGGCTGCAGGCCTTCATCCTGCGCACCGGCCTCAAGACCAACTGGTGGAAGGCGATCGCCCTGCTGCTCGTCGTGAACCTGGGCGTCGCGATCCTGTATGCGGTGCCTTACCTGTTCCATCCGGAACTGCTCCGGCTCACGGTGAGCCCGCCTTCAGGCTGAGCGCGCGCGCATAGACCTGCTTGCGCGGCAGGTCGAGTTCCCGCGCCACGAAGGCCGCGGCATCCCTGATCGTCATCCGCGCGAGGGCCTCGCCGAGCGCCTCGTCCAGCTCCTCCTCCGAAGCGCTCGTCTGCGGCGCCGGCCCGATCACCAGCGTGATCTCGCCGCGCGCCTCATGGGCCGCGTAATGCGCCGCGAGCGCCGCGAGCCCGCCGCGCCGCACCTCCTCGAATCGCTTCGTCAGCTCCCGCCCCACGGCGGCGGGGCGGTCGCCAAGCACGGCCAGACAGTCCTCAAGGCAGGCGGCCAGCCGGTGAGGCGCCTCGTAGAAGACCAGCGTCGCCGACAGTCCGGCATGCTCGGCGGCGACCACCCGCTGCAGCGCGCTGCGCCGAGCGGCCGCGCGCGGCGGCAGGAAGCCATTGAACAGGAAGGGATGCGGCGGCAGGCCGGACAGCGCCAGCGCCATGAGCGCGGCATTCGGCCCCGGCACGGCGCTGACCGCGAGCCCCGCCTCGATGGCGGCGCGCACCAGACGGTATCCGGGATCGGCGATCAGCGGCGCGCCGGCATCGCTGACCAGCGCCAGCCGCCGCCCGTCCTGCATCATCGCGATCAGCGACGCGGTCCGCGATTCCTCGTTATGATCATGGAACGACTGCAGTTTCGTGACGATGCCGTGCTGGGCCAGCAGGGGCGCTGTAACCCTTGTATCCTCGCACAATATCATGTCGGCGTCGCGCAGCGCCACGACCGCGCGCGGCGACAGATCGCCGAGGTTGCCGATTGGCGTGGAAACCAGCACAAGATCGGGTGGCCGGCGGGAGAGCGCGTCGGATGATGAGGAAGGAGTTTCGGATGTCACGCCGGACATTAACGCCTGTGACACTGGTATTGGCAACCTTGGCGGCCCTGGCGCTGGCGGGATGCAGCACCGTGACGTCCCCCCCGGTCTCGAACGTCGGGGGGACGGCCCAGGGCATGACCAGCCCCGATCTGGGCCAGCGGCACGGCCCCGTGGCGCTTCTGGTGCCGCTCAGCGGGCCCTATGCCGGGATCGGCCGGTCGATCGAGCAATCCGTCAAGCTCGCCTTTTCCGCCCATGGCGCGCCGCGACTCGACATCGAGAACACCGGCGGCACGCCCTCGGGCGCCGCCGCCGCCGCGCATGCCGCGATCAACGATGGCGCCGGCCTCATCCTCGGCCCGCTCACCAAGGGCGAGACCCAGGCCGTTGCGCCGATCGCCCAGGCCGCGGGCGTCAATGTCCTGGCCTTCACCAACGACAACAGCATCGCGCAACCCGGCGTCTGGCCGATGGGCATCTCGCCGGACCAGCAGGTCAGCCGGGTCGTGTCCTACGCGATCGAGAGCGGGCGCACCCGCACGGCCGCGATCCTGCCGGAAGGCCAG
>JAJZFF010000196.1 GCA_021805485.1 Pseudomonadota bacterium | reverse complement strand
GTCCGCATTGGCGGTGGAGTCCTCGGCATAGTCGAGATCGAGCACCGGGCCGCCGTCGAGGATGCCGCAGGAAACGGCGGCGACCTGGCCGACCAGGGGGTTGCGCGCGAGCACGTTCATCCGCCGCAGATGGGCCAGCGCCAGCGCCAGCGCGACGTAGCCGCCGGTGATGGCGGCGCAGCGCGTGCCGCCATCGGCGTTGAGCACGTCGCAATCGAGGGTGATGGTCATTTCGCCCAATACGGCGCGGTCGATCACGGCGCGCAGCGATCGCCCGATCAGACGCTGGATCTCCTGGGTGCGGCCGGACTGCTTGCCGCGTGCCGCCTCGCGATCGCCGCGTGTGTGGGTGGCACGCGGCAGCATGCCATATTCAGCCGTGACCCAGCCTTCGCCCGAGCCGCGCAGGAAGCCGGGCACGCGGCCTTCGACACTGGCGGCGCATAAAACCTCGGTCCCGCCCATGCGGATGAGGGCTGAGCCCTCCGCGTGGCGGGCATAACCGGTGATGATGCTGACGTCGCGCAGAGCGTCGCGCGCGCGGCCGGATGAGCGCATGGCAGGATCCTCGGGCTGATGGGCGCGGACCATAGCGGTTCGCGGCCAAAGGGGAATGGCAGTCGGAAAATCCTGCCCATCCCGATCACAGGAGGCGTAGGCTGGAGCGGTCGGCGCCGCGGGCGCTGGGTCTGCCGCGCCGACCCACGAGGGAGGTCAGGATGGCAGTCGCAAGCGTGTCGAAAATCACCGCGTCATCGCCCGACGGCTTCGATGCCGCGGTGCGCGAAGGCCTGCAGCGGGCCAGCCGGACGCTGCGCGGCATCTCCGGCCTGCATGTCGTCGAGATGAAAGCAAGCGTGGAGAACGGCCGCATCGCCGAGTATCGCGTCAGCATGGAAGTGACCTTCATCCTCGAAGGCTGAGGGGAGGCCCGGACCCGCGCGGGCCCGGGCCGCTTCAGGCCGCGGCCTCGGCCGGTGGGGTGCGGCGGGCGCGAATGCGCCGGATGCGACGCGGATCGGCCTCCAGGATGCGGAACTCGATGCCGGACGAATGCGAGATGACCTCGCCCCGCGCGGGCACGCGCCCCGCCAGGGTGAACACCAACCCACCCACGGTATCGATATCGGCGGCGCGCTCGTCCTCGGTCAGCACCTTGCCGAGCCGGCTCTCGAACTCCTCCACCGGCAGGCGGCCGTCGAGATCGAGCGCGCCGTCGCCCCGCTCGGTGATCATTGGCGTCTGGTCTTCGTCGTGTTCGTCGGCGATGTCGCCGACGATGGTCTCGACCAGGTCCTCGATCGTCACCAACCCGTCGATGCCGCCATATTCATCGACGACGAGCGCCAGATGCATGCGCGTCTGCCGCATCTGCAGCAGCAGGTCGAGCACCGGCGTCTGCGGCGCCACCAGCAGCGGCTTGCGCAGGATCGCCTCGATGCGGAATGCCTCGGGCGTGCCGACATAGGCGAGCACGTCCTTGATGTGGACCATGCCGAGCGCGTCGTCCAACTGCTCGCGATAGACCGGCAGGCGCGAATGCCCGTCCCGGCGGATCAGCGCCATCAGCGCGTCCAGCGTGATGTCGGCCGGGACGCCGACGATATCGGCGCGAGGCACCATGACATCGTCGGCCGTTATGCCGCGCAGGCGCAGGACGTTGGCGATCAACGCCCGCTCCTGGCGGTCCAGTTCCGGGGCCGTGCCCTCGACCGAGGGCTCCGCGGCGGCGGCTTCCTCGACCAGTTCGGCGATCGAGTCGCGGACGCTGTGTTCGCCGGTGCGGCCGAACAGGCGTGCGACGGCACGCGCGAACCACATCCCTCGTGCCGAACCGACCGCTGGCGACGAAAAGAAGGTGGTCATGCGCCGGGCCCGACCCGTGGCTTCCAAGGGTTTGGGACGCCAAGCCGATGCAGAATACGCGCCTCGGCCTGCTCCATTGCCCGTGCCTCGCCGGCAGCATGGTGGTCGTGGCCGGCGAGATGCAGCACGCCATGGACGACGAGATGCGCCAAGTGATGCGCCGGGTGCCGCCCTGCGGCGCGGGCCTCTCGCCGCACCACGCCGAGGGCGAGCACGATCTCCCCGCCAAGACCAGGCAGCGGAGGTGGATAGGTCAGCACGTTGGTCGGTTTGTCACGGCCGCGGTCGCGCCGGTTCAGCCGGCGCACCGCCCGGTCGCTGGCGAGCACGATGGTCGGTGTGGCGGCGATGCTCGGCGCTGCGGCCGCGGCGCGTGCGGCGATGCGTTCGGCCGCGGGCACCAGGCGCCGCCAGCCTGGCTCCTCGATCAGAACCGGCGCCGGCTGCGCGCAATCGTCGTTCCGGGCGCGCCCGAAGGCGCGGCGTCTACTGTGCGGTTCCATCATCCTTCCCGGGCGCGGCGCGCGCCCGCCGCGAACCGGCCCGCCCCGTCTCTTCGCCATCGCGCTGCTGGCCGTCGCGTTCCTGGCCATCGCGCCGGACCAGATCGCGCTGGTCATAAGCTGCGACGATGCGCGCGACCAGCGGGTGACGCACGACATCGGACTGGTCGAACCGAACCACGCCGATCCCCTCCAGCCCTTCCAGCGTCGCCAGCGCATCGGTAAGGCCGGAACGCTGTCCCGGCGGCAGATCGATCTGGGTCGGGTCGCCGGTGATCACCATGCGGGTACCCTCGCCGATGCGGGTCAGGAACATTTTCATCTGCACCGGGGTCGTATTCTGGGCCTCGTCGAGGATGACGAACGCGTGGGCGAGCGTGCGGCCCCGCATGAAGGCGAGCGGCGCGACCTCAATCTCGCCGTTGCCGATCCGACGTGCCACCTGCTCTGCGGGCAGCATATCACCGAGGGCATCATAGAGCGGTCGCAGATAGGGGTCCACCTTCTCCTTCATGTCGCCCGGCAGGAAGCCGAGGCGTTCCCCTGCTTCGACGGCCGGGCGCGAGAGCACCAGCCGGTCCACCCGCCCGGCCTGCAACATGGCCACGCCCTGCGCCACGGCAAGATAGGTCTTGCCAGTGCCAGCCGGGCCGACGGCAAAGACCATCTCGGCGCTGCCGAGCAGATCCATGTAAGCGGCTTGGCCGGCCGTGCGCGGTCCAACGGCGCCGCGGCGAGTGCGGATCGCGGGCAGGTCTGCGAGCGGCAGCCTCCCTTCCGGGACCTCCGGCTGCGCCAGGCGCATCGCCGCGTCGACATCCGGCCCGGTAATGCCCTCGCCGCGCTGCAGCCGCCGGTAGAGCTCCTTCAGCGCCGCCTGTGCCTGCCCGACCCGCCCGGCCTCTCCGGTGACGGCGATCCGGTTGCCGCGGCAGGAAACGCGCACGCTGAGCCCCTGCTCGATCCGCACCAGATGGCGGTCATGCTCGCCGAGCAGCAACGGCAGCAGAAGATTGTCGGGGAAATGCAGCGTGACCGCCTGGTCCTGCGGGCCACGCGCGAGCGGAACGGAGGCGGCGGAGAGATGGGTCAAGCGCAGGCTCGCTCCTCTGCATCGGGGACAAGGATACCTGAGAGGGAATTGGGGTTGGCGGCGGTGATGGACACCATCCGCGTCTGCCCGACCAGGGCTGTCGGGCCATTGAGATGCACCGGCTGCAGATACGGGGTGCGTCCGCCGATCTGCCCCGGGTGGCGGCCGGGGCCGGTGAACAGGACCGGGAGCACCCGCCCGGCGGTGGCGGTGTTGAACGCTGCCTGCTGGCGGCGCAGCACCGCTTGCAGGGCGTGCAAGCGCGTCTCGGCGACCGCGTCGTCCACCATGTCCGCCCGCTGCACTTCGGCCGCCGGCGTGCCGGGCCGGGGCGAGAAGCGGAAGGAATAGGCCTGGGCGAAGCCGACGCGCTCGACCAGGGCCAGCGTGGCGGCAAAATCGTCCTCCGTCTCGCCAGGATACCCGACGATGAAGTCCGAAGAGAGCGCGATATCGGCCCGCGCCGCGCGGATGCGCTCGATCAGTCGAAGATAGTCATCGGCGCGGTGACGCCGGTTCATGGCGGCAAGGATGCGGTCCGAGCCCGACTGCACCGGCAGATGCAGGAACGGAACCAGCGCCGGAACCTCGGCATGCGCGGCGATGAGATCGCCGTCCATGTCCCGCGGGTGCGATGTGGTGTAGCGCAGCCGGTCGAGGCCAGGCAGCTCGGCGAGCGCGCGGATCAGCCGTCCGAGCCGCCAATCGCCGCCATCGGGGGCGACGCCATGCCAGGCATTGACGTTCTGGCCGAGCAGCACGATCTCGCGCGCGCCGGCGGCCAGGCGTGCCCGCGCCTCGGCCAGGATCGCCGCCGCCGGCCGGCTGTGCTCGGCACCGCGCGTATAGGGAACGACGCAGAAGCTGCAGAATTTGTCGCACCCTTCCTGGATGGTCAGGAACGCTGACACCGGGCTGAGCCGGCGCGGCGCGGGCAGCGCGGCGAACTTGTCGTCGTCGAATTCCGTTTCGATGACGCCAGCCTCGCCGGCCTCGACGCGGGCGAGCAGACCCGGCAGGCGGTGATAGCTCTGCGGCCCGAGCACGATATCCACGAAGGGCGCGCGGGCGAGGATTTCCTCGCCTTCCGCCTGCGCCACGCAGCCGGCAAGCACCAGCACCATCCGCGCCCCGGCCTGGGCCCGCGCCTCCTTGAGCCGCCGCAGCCGGCCAAGCTCGGAGAACACTTTCTCGGTGGCGCGCTCGCGGATATGGCAGGTGTTGAGGATGACCATGTCCGCGCCGTCCGGCTCGGCGACCGCGGCGAAGCCGAGCGGCGCCAGCGCGTCGCTCATGCGCTCGCTGTCATACACGTTCATCTGGCAGCCCCAGGTGAGGACGTGGAGGCGGCGCGCAGTGCCGCGCGGGGCGGCATCACGGTTTGGCATCATCGGGCAGGCTCCTGACACGCGGGGCGGGCCCATCCAGCCCGCCAGGGCGCAGGAATCGCCGTGCGCGTGGTGCCGGTCAAGCGCACCAGGAGATCAGGGCCACGCCGGGGTCAGAGACACGGCGCCGCCGATGGGTCAATCTGCATGGCGTCAGTGTCACTGGAAAGGATGCCAGTCTGTCAAGTCCGTTATGCGGCCGCCGAGTCGGCGGGCGGTGGCGGGACCGCGCGGCGCGGCTGCGCCGGCCGGTTCTGGCGCAACTCCGCCGCGGCTGCCGCCACCACCGCCCATAGGGCCTGGCTCAGGGCTTTGCGGTCGGGAAAGGCCAGCGGATCGACCGGCTCGTGCAGCACCACGCTGACCCGCATCGCGTTGCCCTGGGCGAGGCGCCAGAAATGCGGGCCGATCGTGTGGTCGCCATAATAGGCGAAGCGGGCGCGCAGGCCGCGACGCGTCGGCAGGCCATCGAGGCGGTCATAGACGATCGATACCGGCTGCACGCGGAGCCCTTTCACGCCCTCGGCCACCGAGAGCAGGGCGGAGCGGAACGGCAGCACGCGCGCACCGTCGGAGGTGGTGCCCTCCGGAAAGAGAATCAGGTTGTCGCCCGCTTCGATGCGCGCGCGCATGGCGTCGCGCTCGCGCGCCGCGCTGTGGCGCAGGCGGGTGACGAAGACGGTGCGCCCCAGCCGCGCGACGGTGCTGACCAGCGGCCAGGACGCCACGTCGGTCTTGGCCACGAAGCAGGCGGGCAACTGCCCGCCGAGCACCGCAATGTCGAGCCAGGAGGAATGGTTGGAGACGAACACCACCGGCCCGCCCGCGTCGCTGGCTTCGGTGCCGATCACGCGCACGCGCACGCCGAGAAGCTGGCAGAACGTCGCCCAGTAGAGGCGCGCGAACCGCACCTTGGCCTGCCCGGGCAGGTTGACGAGCACGGCCTGGAGCGGGATGCACACCAGGGTCCACGCCAGCAGCAGGGCCGAGCGGCGCGCGGCTCGCAGCCGATCGTTCCAACCGGGGCCCTCGGCGAGCGCGATCGGAGGCGGCAGACCGGTGCGCGCTGGCCCCGTCCGCCTCGCTCGCTTCAGGCGGCGCGGCTTCGTGTGCATGATCCCATGCTCATAGCGGCGGAGCCTCGGTGCAACAATCACGTCCCTGCCTCCGAACGGTCAGCGCAACCTGTCCGTCGGGGGCGCTGGAACCAAGTGAAGTTTTCGGGATGGTTCCCGGGGCGCCGCGGCGCCGCGCCTGGTTCGGGCTGCCGCTGAGCCGGCCGCTGGTCCTGCTGGTCCTGCTGGCCCTGCTGATCGGCCTCGGCCGAGCCAGTGCCGCCGACCACCTGGCCTACACGGTGGCTCTCGCGCCCTCTGGCGATGCCGCACTCGACACCGCCCTGGCCGATGCCTCCTCGCTGCGCGCGCTGAAGGACACCGCGCCGGTCGGACCGTTCGCGCTGCTCACTCGCGCCCGCGCCGATGCCGACCGGCTGGCCACCGCGCTGCAGAGCTACGGCTACTATGCGGGCCAGATCGGCATCACCATCGCCGGGCGGCGGCTCGACGATCCGGGCCTGCTCGCGGTGCTCGCCGATCTGCCGGCCGGGGCGGCAGTGCCGGTGAAGATCGATCCCGTTCCCGGCGCGCTCTTCCGGCTGCGGCACATCAGCCTCGAGGGCGCGGCGGATGCGCAGATGCGTGCCAGGCTGGGTCTGGTCCCGGGCACGCCGGCGCGCGCCGCCGACATCCTTGCCGCCCGCACCCGCCTGCTCGACTCGCTGCGTGCCGACGGCCATGCCTTCGCCAAGGTCAGCCCGCCAGACGCGGTCGTCTACCCGGACCAGCGGGCTCTCGATGTCAGCTTCCATGTCGAACCCGGCCCGCGCGTCGATCTCGGCCCGATCCGGCTCGAAGGCCTCGATCGCGTCTCGCCCGCCTATGTGCGCGAGCGGCTTCAAGTGCATGCGGGCGAGCCATTCGATCCCGGGGCGATCGAGCGCGCGCGTCAGGATCTGGCCGGCCTTGGTCTGTTCTCCTCGGTCGATGCGCACACCGCCGATGCGGTCGGGGCCGATGGGCGCCTGCCGCTGACCTTCGCCTTCCAGGAGGGACCGCGCCACGCGGTGACGTTCGGCGCCGATTATTCCACCGATCTCGGCGCCGCTCTCAGCGCAAGCTGGACCGACCGCAACCTGTTCGGCAGCGGCGAGCGCCTCACCCTTTCCGCCGCCGGAACCGAACTCGCCGGCAGCGACGCGCGCGTGCCCGGCTATCTGATCGGCGCCACCCTCACGCTGCCGGACTGGCAGCGTCGCGACCAGACGCTGCAATTCGGCGTCACCGCCGAGCAGCTCTATCTTTACACCTATAACCAGACGGCGACGATCGCCAATGCCATCCTGACCCGGCAGCTCTCGCCGATCCTCTCGGCGAGCATTGGCGCGCAGGGGGAAGTGGAGCGAATCGTGCAGGAGCACGCCACCAGCATCTACACTCTGCTCAGCGTCCCGGGCACGCTGAAGCTCGATACCTCAAACGACCTGCTCGAACCGACACGGGGCGTGCGCGGGCTCCTCTCGCTGACGCCGACCGAATCCCTCGGCGGCACCGCCGGCAACAGCGTATTTCTGATCGCCCAGGCGCAGGGCTCGACCTATGTCGACCTGAGCGGCAACGGACGCACCGTCCTTGCTGCCCGGGCCCTGATCGGCGAGGCGATCGGTGCCGGCCAGTTCCAGCTCCCGGCCGACCAGCGCTTCTATGCCGGCGGCAGCCCCACCGTGCGCGGCTACCGCTACCAATATGCCGGGCCGCAATTCCCCGACGGCATCCCGCAGGGCGGCACCGCCCTCGACGCGGCCAGTCTCGAACTGCGTCAGCGCATCGGCGCCAGCTATGGCGCCGTCGTCTTCATCGACACCGCGCAGGTGGCGCCCGGCGGCCAGGCCTTCAGCGGCACCGTCTTTACCGGTGTCGGACTCGGCGGGCGCTATTTCACCTCATTCGGGCCGATCCGGGTGGACGTCGGCGTGCCGCTCACCGCGCTGCGCGGCAACTACCCCATCGCCGTCTATCTCGGGCTCGGCGAGGCATTCTGATGCGCGCCCTCGTCCGAACCCTGGTCGCGACCCTGACCCTGCTGCTCGCGCTGCCGGCGCTGGTCGCGGTCGCGCTGAACACCGCGCCGGGCCGGCTTCTCGCCGAGCGGATCGTTCTGCGCGCCAGCGGCGGCACGTTGGCACCAGAGGGGCTCGCCGGCCGCTTTCCCGACCGGCTTCGCCTCGCCCATCTCAGCCTGCGCGATGCCGATGGCGCTTGGCTGGCGGCCGATGGCTTGGCGCTCGACCTGTCGCTGCGCGCACTGACGCATGGTGAGGTCGTCCTCACCCGCCTCGCAGCCGCCCGCCTCGCCGTAGCCCGCGCGCCGGTGCCGTCAGCCGCCGCGGCGCCGGCGCCGCCGGCCGGCGCGGCGGCACCGCGGCTGCCGATGCCGGTCACGATCACGACGATCGCGATCGGCCGCCTGGAGCTCGGCGCCGCGCTGGTGAAGGCGGACGCGGCCTTCGCCGTGGACGGCACCCTGGCGCTGTCAGCGCGTGCATCGGGCCGCGGCGCACTCCGAGCGCGCCGGCTCGATGCGCCCGGGCGCTACGCTGTGACCGCCGAGGCCGGGTCGGACCGAATCGCGGCGACGCTGTCGGCCGAAGAGCCGGCGGGCGGCCTGCTGGCCGGGCTCGCTGGCGCGCCAGCGCTGGGGCCGCTGGCCGCCACGCTGCGGCTTGCGGGGCCGTGGCACGGCGCCCAGCTGGGTCTCACAGCGACCGCCGGCCCGCTCACCGCCGAGGCGTCCGGCACGCTCGACCTGCTCGCCCGCGATGGCGATCTCACCGGCTCGGCCCATGCCCCGGCAATGGCCCCGCGGCCCGATCTCGGCTTTGAACAGGCGGACCTCTCCGCCCACCTGCGCGGCCCCCTGACAGCGCCCACCGCCAGTGCCCACCTCGTGCTCGCCGGGCTGCGTGCCGGGCCGGGCGGGCTCGCGCGGCTTGCCGCCGATCTCGATCTCCACGCGAACGCGCTGGCGCTGCGCGCACGGCTCGACGGTTTGCGGCTGCCGGACCCGGCCGGAGCCGTGTTTGCCGCCGCGCCGCTGACCATCGACGGCCAAATGGACCTCGGCGTGGCGACGCATCCGTTCCACCTGGCCCTGGCCCACCCGCTGCTCACCGCCACGGCCGAGGGGACGGCCACATCGGCTCCCCGCGGGCAATTGACCCTCACCGTGCCCGACTTGGCCCCGCTGGCCGCCTCGGTCGGGATCGATCTGGCTGGCCATGCCGCTTTCGATCTGGCCGGGACACCGTCCGCCATGACGCTGAGTGGATCGGTCGCCGCCACGGGCGGGGAGATGACCCTGGCCAGGATCGTCGGCCCGGATGGCCGCCTCGCCGCCGCGTTCGGCGTGCAGGACGGAACGTTGCACCTCGCTAGTGCCCGGCTCGACACACGCGGCCTGCGGCTGGATGCGGCGGGAGAGATTGCGCCCGCCGCGCTGGACCTATCGGGCACGGTCAGCCTGCCGGACCTTGCCGTGCTGCTGCCCGCGTCCAGCGGCGCGCTGAGCCTGCGCGCCGTGGCGCACGCGGCGCCGGATGGTCTGACGGTGACATTGGATGGCACGGGCGAGGCCGGCGCCGGGGGGCTTCGGCGTGCGCCGCTGCGGCTGGCGCTGGCGGCGACGCGGACGCCGGCCGGGGCGATCACCATGACGCTGTCGAAGGCGACCTGGCGCAGCCTGCAGATGACCGCCGATCTGCACCGGGCGCCTGGTGCGACCCTGCCGACGGGGCAGGCGGCGCTGCGGCTCGACCGCCTCGCCGATATCGCCGCTCTGCTGGGCCGCTCCGCCGAGGGCACGGTGGAGGCGACTGTGACCCTCCCCGTGGCGGCCCCGGCCCGCCTCTCGGCGGTGCTGCGGGGGGTGGCACTGCCGCCGGCCTTGCGGGTCGAGCGTGCCGAGCTCACGGCGACCCTGGAGGACCCATCGGGGGCCCGCCGGCTCGATGCCGAGGCGACGGCGCGCGGCATCGTCGTGGGCGGCCGGAGCGGCTCGGCGCGGCTCGGGGTGCACGGCCCATTGGCGGCGCTGCAGGCCCGCCTGGAGGCGAATGCGCCGGATCTGCCGGGCGGTCCGGCGACCGCCGAGATGCAGGCGCGGCTCGATCTGCCGGCGCGCGCCGTGACCCTCACGCGTTCGGCGCTGCGCTGGCAGGGCACGCAGCTCGTGGCGAGCGGTGCCGTGCTGCCGCGGCTCGATCTCACCGTGAACCTGCCCACGACGCCGCTGTCCCGGCTCGACACGCTGGCGCCCGGGCTGCATGGCGCGGGGACATTGGCGGCAGAAGCGCGGCTCGGCGGCACACTGGCCGCCCCGTCCGGGACGCTGCGGCTCACCGGCAGCGGCCTGCGGCTTGCCGGTTTCCCGGCGCCGGGTCTGCCAGCGGCGAGCCTGGCGGCGCGCGCCAGTCTCGACCCCGGGCGCGCCACGATCGATGCACGGGCCGAGGCCGGCCAAGGCACGGCGCTGCGACTCGCCGGGACCGTGCCGCTCGCGCCGCGCGGCGACCTTGCGGTGCGCACCGCCGGCACCACGCCCCTCGCGTTGCGCGCGACCGGTACCGCAGACCTCGCACTGCTCGATCCATGGCTCGCCGCCCAGGGCCGGAGGTTGCGCGGGCGGCTCACCGCCGATCTCGGGCTCGGCGGCAGCATCGCCGCGCCGGACCTGAGCGGAACGCTCGCGCTGACCGGCGGCGAAGCGGCGGATCTCGCCCAGGGCGTGCATTTGACCCAGATCGCGGCCCACGCCACGGCCACGGGCGGCGAGATGCGTCTCGATCGGCTGGCCGCCCGCGCTGGCACCGGCACCATCAGCGCGCAGGGAAGCCTCGGCGTGCTGCGGCCCGGCTTGCCCGTGGCCCTGACGCTCGCGGCGCGCAATGCCACGCCGCTGGCCAGCGACCGGCTGACGGCGACACTCGACGCCGACCTCAGCCTCACGGGGGAGGCGTCGTCGCAGCTGGCGGTCGCCGGGGCCATCACCCTGCACCGCGCCGAGATCCGCGTGCCGGAGACGCTGCCGGCTTCGCTGGCGGTGTTGCCGGTGC
>JAJZFF010000369.1 GCA_021805485.1 Pseudomonadota bacterium | reverse complement strand
AGCCGCGGATGGCGCCGGTGGCGTTGACGACGAAGGGAGCCGCGCGATGACATCGCTGCCGCAGAGTCAGCCGGGCGCCAGGCGGCTCGGCCTCGTGATCGATCTCGACACCTGTGTCGGCTGCCACGCCTGCGCGGTGAACTGCAAGGAATGGAACACCGAGGGGCACCACGCGCCGCTGCCGGATTACGATCCGCATGGCGCGGACCCGGACGGGGTGTGGTTCAACCGCATCCATTCCTACGAGGCGAAGGGCAGCGGCGGGTGCGGCAAGACGGTGAATTTCCCGCGCTCGTGCCTGCATTGCGAAAATCCGCTCTGCGTCACCGTCTGCCCGACCGGCGCCTCGTACAAGCGGGCCGAGGACGGGATCGTGCTGGTGAACACGGATATCTGCATCGGCTGCAAGCTGTGTTCCTGGGCCTGCCCCTATGGCGCGCGGGAATTCGACGAGCATGACGGGGTGATGAAGAAATGCACGCTCTGCATCGACCGGATCTATAACGAGTCGCTGCCCGAGGCGGAGCGCGAGCCGGCCTGTGTGGCGACCTGCCCGTCGCGGGCGCGGCATTTCGGCGATCTCGCCGATCCCGGGAGCCGGGTGTCGAAACTGGTGGCGGAGCGCGGCGGCGTCGACCTGATGGCGGAGCTGGGCTACCGGCCGACCAACAAGTATCTGCCGCCGCGGCAGACGCGCATCGAGACGCGGCCGGTGGAGATGCCGGCATCGGCGCCGGGCGGGCTGGGCGGCGCGCTGCTCGCCCTCGTGGACAAGGTGCTTTCGCGATGACCCCGGCAAGTTCGGTCCTGCTGCTGACCACCCTCACCGGCTTCGGCTACGGGCTGCTGGCCTGGCTCGGGATTTTCTGCGCCGCCGGGGCGCTGCCGGAAAGCCCGTGGTTCGGGCCGGTGGCGGTGGTGATCGCGCTCGGCTTCGCCGGGGCGGGGCTGCTCGCCTCGACGCTGCATCTCGGGCGGAAGGAGCGCGCCTGGCGGGCGTTCAGCCAGTGGCGGTCGTCGTGGCTGTCGCGCGAGGGGGTGGCGGCGGTGGCGACCAACCTGCCGGCGCTGGGCTTCGCCGCGTCATGGGCGGCGCTGGGCGCGGGCGCGAAGCTGACCATCGCCCTCGGGCTGGTGGCGGCGGCGATGGCGGTGGGGACGGTGTTCTGCACCGCGATGATCTATGCCTGCCTGAAGCCGATCCGGCAGTGGCACAACCGCTTCACGGCACCGCTGTATCTGGTGTTCGCCGCGTTCTCCGGCGCGCTGCTGCTGGCGGCCCTGCTCGGGGTGTGGACGGGGGCGGCGGCGGCGGCCTCGGCGCTGGCCCTGGTGTTCGCCCTCGGCGCGGGCGTGGCGAAGGTGGCCTACTGGCGCTTCATCGACGCGCAGGGGCCGCTCGCGACGCTCGCCTCGGCGACCGGGCTTGCCGAATTCGGCAAGGTGCGGGCACTCGACCGGCCGCATTTCACCGAGAACTACGTGCTGCGGGAGATGGGCTACCAGATCGCCCGGCGGCACGCCGCACGGCTGCGGCGGATCGTGCTGGTCCTCGCGTTCGCGGCACCCGCGGTGCTGGCGGCCCTCGCGCTGGCGGGGGCGATGCCGGCGGTGGCGGCGCCGCTGGCCGCGCTGCTCGCCGGCATCGGCCTGTTCGCCGAGCGCTGGCTGTTCTTCGCCGAGGCCACGCATGTCTCGGCCATCTATTACGGCCGGGCGGTCTGATCGCCGCCGGCGACGCCCTGGCGGATGAAGTCGGCGAGGCCCGGCTCCTCCGGCATGGTTGACGGCGCCTCGCCATAGCGGGCGGCGAGCAGGCCGCGGCAGAGCGCGCCGTTGAACTCGGCGTTCAGCCCGACGCGGCGGATGTGGCGCAGATAGACGCTCAGCGTTTCGTGCATGATCCGCTCGCCGGCGCTGGTGACGAAGGCGAGATCCGCGCCGCCGGCGAGCGGGCGGCGGGCGAGGTAGCGGGCGCGCAGGGCGGGCCCCTCCCCGTCCAGCACCAGGCGTTCGAGACCCTCTACCGTGAGATCGAGGAAGGCTTGCGGATCGTGGCCGGCGGCGAGCAGGTGGCGGAGCAGCGCCTCCTGCCGGCGTTCGAAGGATTTCAGGCCGAAATGCCGGCGGATGCCGGCGAGGTTCTCGCCCGCCTCCTGCGGGAAGGCATCGGCGAAATCCTTGCCGGCGGCGACGCCGTTGTTGATCTCGTCGATGAACATGTGCTCGTCGAGCCGGACATCGGCGCGCGTCACCCAGGGCAGGGCGGCGACGGCATCGCGCATGTCGGCGGCCATGAGGTAGGAGAAATTGGCGGCGCACCAGTAGGTGGGCAGGCGGAAGCCGACGCTCACGGCGCCGTCTTCCGCGATGTCGATACCGGTGACGAAGCCGAGCTCGACCACGCTCTCGTCAAGTTCCGGGTCGGTCACCTGATCGAGAGCGGCGCGCACCTCGTCGGTGCGCGCCTTGAGCATGGACATCACGCGGCCACCGGCGCCATC
>JAJZFF010000473.1 GCA_021805485.1 Pseudomonadota bacterium | reverse complement strand
TACATTCGCGGCCACGGCATGCCCGGCTCCCCGACGATCGAGGTCGCCCGCAACGGTGAAAAGATCCATTACACGGAAGTCGTCCAGCGCCTCATCACCACCGGCCTGAAACGCGAATTCTTCGGCGATATCAAGTGCTTCAACTGCCACTCGGCTGAAGGCCGGGTTGATGATTACGGCAACTACCATCCCCCCTTCGCCCAACTCATCGCCGATGAAATGTTCGCCCGCGGTTACAAGTTCTGCAAGTTCTTCGGCTATGCCGACGCCATCGACTCCTTCCCCACCAGCTTCGACAAGGGCGCCAACCCGCCCGATCCCGTCCTGCACAAATACCGTCGTGGTCCCGCGGGTCTGGGCAATCTCGGCCGTGCCAAAACCGGCCGCAAAGAGTTCTCTCCCAAGCCCCGCCCCCTCTCCCTGAAAGGCCAATTCGCCAGGAAATTCTTCAACTAATGTCCCGCCCCTGAAACTCGTGGGTGAATTTCAGGGACAATCAGGCCACTATACTGTTGTTTTTCCTCGTATCCCGATCGGAGCGGACAACGAAACTCGATTGATGAGGAAGATGGAGCGCCTTCCGAGCCGTTTGGATCGGAACGCGCTCTGGCCCTTGCTTGCTCGACGGCGGAGCGTTCGTCCGGCCGCCACTGCGTTCCAGAATTTTTTAGAGCATCATCCGATCAGATGGAGTCATCTGATCGGATAAAGATGCTCTGTTTATCAATATGATAGAGCACTACATCCGATCCGAAAGGATCGGAAAGTGCTCTATATGCCGTTTCACGAATTGAGCAGGATCAAGGCGCGCGCGCCGGCGTCGTGGAATACATGCACGCTCGATACCAGTATGGAACGAAGGCCATGCGCACCCTCGTCGTCTATTATTCCCGCACCGGCACCACCGAACGCATCGCCCGCATGCTCGCCGCCGAGTTCGGCGCCGACATGGAGCGCATCCGCTGCCCCGGCTGCGGCCCCGGCGGGCGCGGCCTGCTCCGCACCATCCTGATCGCCCTCGGCCTCATCGAACCGCCGATCTCCTCCGCCGCCTACGACCCCGCTACCTACGATCTCGTCCTCGTCGGCACCCCCGTCTGGGCCTGGTCCGCCGCCGCCCCCGTCCGCCTCTGGCTCCGCCGCGAGGCCCGCAACCTGCCCGAATACGCCATCTTCGCCACCGCCGGCGGCTCGTCCTTCCGCCGCGCCTTCGCCGCCATCGAAACCCTCGCCGGCAAGCCGCCCCGCGCCACCCTCGGCCTCTCCGCCGAAGCCATCTGCTCCGGCCGCGACCACCTCGCCACCCTCCGCTTCTCCGAAGCCCTCCGCCCCGCCCACCAGCGCCTCTTCGCCTGAGCGCGAAACATCGCCCTTGCCCACCCCCGCCCGGTCGTGTTCATGTTCCGTTCATGCACGCCGCGCTGGCCCTCCGCTTCGCCGCCATCGTCCACGCCCTCTGCCGGGCCGTGGCCGCGCGCGGCGCCCGCGGCGCCCTCGCGGCCCCGGTCGTCATCCTGCTCTGGCTCCGCCTCAACCGCGCCTCAAAGCGGATCGACAGCCTCGCCGCCCGGCTCGATGCCGCCGGCGGCGCCCTCCCCGCACCGAAGCCGGATCGCCGGCGCAACCGCCCCGCCCGCCGGAGCAAAACCCTGCCGCGCCGCTTCGCCTGGCTGCTCCGCCCCATCCCCGAGGCCACCGCCGCCGCCTCCCAGCTCCGGCACCTGATGGCGGACCCGGCCTGCGCCGCCCTCCTCGAAGCCGAACCCCGCTTCGGCCGCATCCTCCGCCCGCTCTGCCGCCACCTCGGCATCCGCCCGCCCGCCAGCATCGCCCCCCGCGAGCCACCGCCCGCGCCCAGGCGCCCCAAACCGGCTCCCGACCCCGAATTTATCCCCGAAATCCCGACACACGCCGCCCCGCCCGCGCCCCGAATCCGCCCGCGCGCGCAACGCCCCGTCCGCGCGCCCCCGCGCCCGGCCTGACCCCTCGCTTTTCCCGGAGAAAAAAACCCGTCAGGCCGCCTGCGTGCCGTCCGACGGGCGCGCCCGCACGCCGAAATACTCGATATACGGCGCGAACCGCGGCCGCAGCCGCTCCACGTTGATCCCGAAATCCGCCAGCCGGTAGCGGTTCCGCCCATAGCCGCCGCGCGGCGCGGCATCGAGATGCGCCCGCATCGCCGCCTCCGCCGCGGGCGAGAACGTCTCGCCGAAATGCGCGTAGATGCCCGACACCGCCTTGATCGGGTCCGCCGTCAGCGTCTCGTACTGAATGTTCACCAGCCGCTCCGCCGGCACCGCCCCGCTGCGGTCGAACTCCACCAGCCGCCGCGCCCCGTCGATCCACCGCTCCGTCACCTGCCGGCCGATCTCCGCCGGGTCGATCCCGCGCAGGAACGGCCGCCGCAGCACCTCGGTCATGTGCGCGACCGAGGCGAACACATGCACCGGGTCCCGATGCACGACGACGAACCGCGCATCCGGATAGGTTTGTAAAATCGCCTTC
>JAJZFF010000553.1 GCA_021805485.1 Pseudomonadota bacterium | reverse complement strand
TCCACGACGTGATCCGCTTCGTCGACGCCACCGCGCCGGTGCGGATGATCGGCACCGGCTGGGTCGCCAGCGCCGGCGCGCTGATCTACCTCGCCGGCCACAAGGACCGCCGCTTCTGCCTGCCCAACACCCGCTTCCTGCTGCACCAGCCGATGGGCGGCGTGCGCGGCCCGGCGACCGATATCGACATCGAGGCCCGCGAGATCATCAAGATGCGCGAGCGGATCAACCGCATCATCGCCCGCGAGACCGGGCAGGACTATGCCCGCGTCGAGAAGGACACCGACCGCAACTACTGGATGGGCGCGGAGGAGGCGATCGCCTACGGCATGGTCAGCCGCGTCGTGCAGACCATGAAGGATCTGGACGCCGCCTGATCCCCCCGGCGGCCGCGGCGTCAGCCGTGGCCGTCCTCCGGCGGGGACTCGCGCAGCAGGGCGAGCAGCGCCGCCGCGGCCCTGGTGCGCGTGCGGTCCTGGTGCTGGACCGCGAAATAGGTCCGCCGCGGCAGCTTCACCGGCACCTCCACCACCTTGCCCGCGGCCAGCGCATCGGCGCAGACCAGCTCGGAGAGGATCGTCGCCCCGGCGCCGCCGCTCACCGCCGTCAGCACCGAATTGTTCGCCGGCAGCTCGATCGCGACATCGACCGCCGCATGGTCGATCCCGAGCCCCGCCAGCGCCTCGAAGAGCACCGCCCGCGTCCCCGACCCGTCCTCGCGCAGCACCCAGCTGCCGGAGGCGAGCTCCGCCGGCCGCAGCGCGCGCCGCTTCGCCCAGGGATGACCGGGGGCGACCACCATGACCAGCCGGTCCTGCGCGATCGGCTCGGCGGCGAGCCGCGGCTGGATCAGCGTATCGCCCGGCCCCTCGACGAAGCCGAGCTCGACATCCCCTTCCAGGATCGCGCGCGCCACCTCGGCCGAATTGCCGATCGAGACCGCGAGCCCGATGCCCGGATAGGCCTGCCGGAAGGCGACGAGGCGCAGCGGCAGGAAGTGGTTGGCGATGGTCTGGCTGGCCTTGATCGCCAGCCGCCCGCGCGCGAGGCCGGCGATCTCGCGCATCGTCAGCGCCGCCTGCTCCGTCCGGTTCAGGATCGCCCGCGCCTCGGTGAAGAACACGCGGCCCGCCTCGGTCAGCGCGATGCCGCGGCCGACCCGGTGGAACAGCCTGGTGCCGAATTCACGCTCCAGTGCCGCCACCGCCCCCGAGGCGGCGGACTGGGTGAGCCCCAGCGCCTCGGCGGCCCGTGTCACATGCTCGCGTTCGGCGACCGCGATGAAGATCCGCAACTGATCGAGGGTCATCCTGAACCGGCCTCGTCAGGGCAGCCTCGTCCGAACGACGTTCGCCCAGAAGCCCGTGCCCGCTAAATTTTCATACGCACGCAAAACTATGGCATAGAGCGATCCATGCATGTAAACGCATAGGACCGGCTTCACCGGACCGTCAACAGGAGGAACACTTGAAAGCACCGATCTTGCGCCGCGCCGTCCTCGTCGCGCTGCCGCTGACCCTGCTCGCCGCCGTCGCTCCCGCCCAGGCGAAAGCCCCCGTGCTGCACGTGACGAAAAGCGTCGTCATCAAGGCGCCGGCCGCGAAGGTGTGGTCGATCGTGCATGATTTCGGCAAGCTGACCTGGGTTCCCGCCGTCAAGACCAGCAAGGCCGACAAGGGCAACCACCCCGGCTCGGTGCGCCATCTCGACCTCGGCGGGCCGGTGCTGACCGAACAGCTCATCCGGTATGACGCCCGGCACATGACCTACACCTATGAAATCCAGCACACCGCCAACAACATGAAGATCCTGCCGGTGCGCGACTATGTCTCGACGATTTCGGTGCACCGGCTCGGCGCGAACGAGACCCGCCTCGTCTGGAGCGGCCATTTCCGCCGCCTCGATCTCTCCGCCCATCCGAAGAAGGGCGAGGACAACGCCGCCGCGATCAAGGCGATTTCCGGGATCTACGAATCAGGGCTTGCCAACGCGGCAAAGCTCGCCGCACAATAAATATTGCAAACCGACTAGGCCGGCGGTTCGACCGCCGGCCCGACAATCAAGAGGAAGCGCCGGGCAGAACGGATGGCAAAGCCGAATACGTTGCTGAAACGAACGAGCAACGCCCTACTCGACTACATCAAGGACCTTCCGGAGGAGCCAGCCGCACTCGGGTCGGACAGCGCGCTCGCCCGCCAGTTCGGGGTGAGCCGCACCACGGTGCGCGCCGCCATCGAAACCATGATCGGGAGCGGCATCCTGGAGCGCGGCTCGGCCGGCCTGCGGATCGTGCGCCGCCCGGAACGCGCGGACTATTACACCGAGTCGGAAACCGACGGTCCGCAGGAGCAGATCGAACGCGTCTTCATGCAGCGCGTGCTCCTTGGCGACTGGCGGCCCGGGCACACCTTCTCCGAAGCCGAGCTGGCGCGCGACAGCAATGCCAGCACCGTTTCCGTCCGCGAATTCCTGATCGGCTTCTCCCGCTTCGGGCTCATCGCCAAGCA
>JAJZFF010000073.1 GCA_021805485.1 Pseudomonadota bacterium | reverse complement strand
CCGAACCGTGACGCAGCAGCGTGCCCATGTTGTACATCTGGCCGTGGCAGGCCCCGGAGTTGCCGCCGGAGCGGTTGATCTCCTCCATGATCACCGATGCCTCGGCCAGGCCCAGCCCCGATCCGCCGTAGGCCTCCGGGATCAGGGCCGCGAGCCAGCCGGCCTTGGTGAGCGCATCGACGAACGCTTCCGGATAGGCATGCTCGCGGTCGATTCGGCGATGATATTCGGCCGGAAAGGTCGCGCACAGGGCGCGCACCGCGGCGCGGAGTTCCTCGTGGGGGTCGGTCGCCGTGAGCATGGTCGTTCTCCCTTGTCTTCCGGTCGTATCCGCGCCCGGCTCCTACTCTCCCAGCCGCAACCACGGATGCCGGGTCATCATATCCTTGATGACCGCGGCGGCGCGCGGGTTGGTCTGCACGCGCAGCATCGACTTGCCGTGGACGCGATAGCGGCAGAGAATCTCCGGCACGAACAGGCCGGCGATGCCATGTTCGACGAACTTGCACCAGAGATCGTAGTCCTCCCAGCCGAACTTCATGATCGTATACCCGCCGGCCCGCGCCCAGGCCGCCTTGGTGATCAGCGCCATGGCGTCGACGTAGTTGTGTCGCCGGAACCGGTCCGGGTCCCACACATCCGCATCACCGAGGCGGGACTCGTCCTCGAACAGTTCGAGCTGGGAGTAGGCGACCCCATAATCGCCGCTGCGAATCGCCTCGAGCAGGCGGGCGATGGCGCGCGGATAGATGGCGTTGTCGGCGTCCAGGACGAAGACGTAGTCCCCCTGCGCGGCGGCGAAGGCGGTGTTGCGCGCAACGGACAGGCCCTGATTGGCGGTGTGGCGCAGGAGCGCGACGCGCTCGAAGCGGGCGTGATGGGTGGCCAGCCACGCCTTGGCCACCGCAGCGGAATCGTCGGTCGAGTGATCATCCACGATGATGAGTTCGAGCCGCCGATGCGTCTGCGCCACCACCGAGCGCAGGCATTCCTCGAGATAGTGGCCATAGTTGAACAGGGTGACGACGACGCTGACCAGCACGGTCTCCGCGTGCGCCTCCTCTTCGTGCAGGCTCGGAGCCGACTCGCGCGCGAACAGCGTCGCCGTCGGCGCCCCCGAATCGTGCGCGGCGATGCCCGCGGCGTCAGTGGTCATGGCGGGTCAGGAATCCGGCCAGCCGGGCGCCCATCGCGGCGCGCGAGGCCTCGCTCGCCAGCACGCTCCGCGCGTTGTCCAGAATGCGCCGCGCCATCGCCTGCCCGGCGGGTGCGTGCAGGAGCCATTCCAGCAGCGCGGGAAGCTCGGCCATCGGGGCCTCGAGGTAGTGGGTGCCCGGCCGGAACAGCGGGTGCGGCAGACAGGTCTCGCTGACCACCAGCGCGCCGTTCCACATTCCCTGCACGACGATGCGGTGCCACTCGAAATAGGCCGCCTCGTCCTGATGGAGATTGAGCACGATCTTGCTGCGCCCGCAGACATATCGGTTGAGCGACGGGCGCGGATCGGTTTCGCCGGCGGCGATCAGTGGCGTCCCGTGGCCACGGACATTGTGGATGAAGCAGGTATGGGCGGCGAGAAATCCGGCGCTGCCGGCCAGGAACGCCTCGCGTCGATGGCTCTCGGCGCCGATATAGGCGATGTCGATCGGGCGCGCCGACCAGGGATCCGTGGCCGGGTCGAAGCCGCGCGCCGCCGGGGGCAGGGCTCGGACGAGCGGGTGCCCGGCGAGGGAGGCCTCGGGCTCGGCCGGTGGCTCCGGCGCATGGCCCGGGAAATAGAACAGGGCCGGCAGACCCGAGGCGCGGAACACCTCCCAGGCCTGCTGGTTGCTTTCGATCACGCCGCGGCTGGCGAGGACATAGGGCAGGCCGGCGCGAAACCACCGCGTACCCGGCTGCTCGGTCGCATAGAGGATGGTCGAAGCGACGATGTCGCCGCGCGCCCAGCCGCGGCCCTCCCCGAGCAGAAAGAATTCGTGCGGCGCGACGATGATGCAGTCCCGCTTGCGCGCGGCGGGATCGCAGCGCTCGTCGCCGCGCACGACATGCGCGCCGGCGCCGGCGAGATCGGCGGCGAGCAGGTCGGCGATCTCGCGCATGAAGAAATTGCCGAGGGTGCTGACATGGATGCCGATCTCGCGGCCGCGGAGATCGGCCCGGCTGGGCTCGCCTTCCATGGCGCCGACGTCGCCGAGCGCCTCGACGCGCCGGCGGATCGTCTCCGGGTGCGCGAAGGGACGCCGCTCCCATACGCCGTCGCGAACGAAATGCTCGAGCGGGTCGACGCCACTGGCCGCGAGGTCCGGATGCAGGGCGCGGTAGTCAGCCGCCGAGAACAGCGGGAAGGCGCACAGTCGCCGGGAGAGAGCGGCCTTTGCCGCCGCTCCCGGCGCCGTCTCGTCGAAAAAGAGCGTCGACTCGGGGCGCGCGGGTGCCGCCCGCGGCGCGCGGAGCAGGCGGTTGCGCAGCCACAGCTTCTGGGCGGGTGGGATCGGCAGGCGGCGATAGA
>JAJZFF010000097.1 GCA_021805485.1 Pseudomonadota bacterium | reverse complement strand
CCTCGCGCGCGGCCGCACCGCGATCCTGATCGCCCACCGGCTCGCCACCGTCCGCCGGGCCGACCGCATCCTGGTGCTGGAGGGCGGGCGCCTCGCCGAATCCGGCACGCATGACGAACTGCTCGCCCGCGGCGGCGCCTATGCCGCCCTGCTCGGCGCCGCGGAGGCACCATGCGCGACCTGATCCGCCTGCTCCGCCTCTACGCGCCCTACCGGGTCTGGGTGCTCGCCGGCATCGGGCTCGGCCTCGTCACCGTGCTGGCGAATTTCGCCCTGCTCGCGCTCTCCGGCTGGTTCCTCGCCGCCACCGGGGTCGCCGGCGTGGCCGGCTACGCGGCGCAGAACGTCTTCAATTTCTTCACCCCCGCCGCCGGGGTGCGCTTCTTCGCGACCCTGCGCGTGCTCGCCCGCTATGCCGGAAGGCTGGTCGACCACGAGGCGACGTTCCGCCTGCTCGCCCGGCTGCGGATGGTTGCCTATGCCGGGCTCGAACCGCTCGCCCCGGTCGGCCTCGCCGGCGAACGCGGCGGCGACCTGCTCTCCCGCCTCGTCGCCGATATCGACCGGCTGGGCGATTTTTTCCTCCGCGTCGCCTCGCCCTTCGTGATCGCGGCGGCGGCGGCGCTGGCCATGGCGCTCGGCTTCGCCATCGTCTCGCCGGCGGCCGGCCTGCTGCTCCTGCTCGGGCTGTTCGTCGCCGGGGTCGCGGTGCCGCTGGCCAGCCTCAGCCTCGGCCGCCACCCGGCGAGCGCCGCCGTCGCGCTGCAGGCGACGATGCGCGCCGATCTCGTCGATTCTATCCAGGGCATGGCCGAGTTGCTGACCTGCAATGCGAGCGGGGCGATGGCGGACCGGGTCGATGCGGCGAGCGCGGCCCTGCTCGCCGCCCAGCGCCGCCTCGCCGCCATCGCCGGGTTCGGCACCGCCGCCGGCCTGCTCGTCGCCGGGCTGACCATGCTGGCGATGCTGCCGCTCGGCGGCGCGCTGGCCGACGCGCACAGGATTGCCGGGCCGGTCGTCGCCCTGCTCGCCCTCGGCGCGATGGCCGCCTTCGAGGCGGTCGCTCCGCTGCCGGCGGCGTTCCAGCTCCTCGGCGGCATGGCGGATTCCGCCCGCCGCGTGTTCGACCTGCTCGACCGCCCGCCCCCCGTCACCGAGCCCGCCGCCAGCCCGCGCCGCCCGGCCCGGCTCGACATCAAGCTCGACGGAGTCTCGCTCCGCTATCCGGGCGCCGCGCATCCGGCGCTTGCCGGGATCGACCTCGCGATCGCCGAGGGCGAGCACGTCACCATTCTCGGCCGCAGCGGTGCCGGCAAGACCTCGCTGTTCAACCTGCTGCTCCGCTTCGCCCCGCACGAGGCGGGGAGGGCCACGATCGGCGGCGTCGATCTCGCCACGATCCGCGGCGACGACCTGCGCTCGCTCTTCACCGTGGTCTCGCAGACCACCGCGATCTTCGCCGGCACCCTGCGCGACAACCTCCTCCTCGCCCGCCCGGATGCCGACGATGCCGCGCTCTGGCGCGCGCTGGAGACCGCCCGCCTCGCCGATTTCGTCCGCACCCGGCCCGAGGGGCTCGATTCGCTGGTGGGCGAGGCCGGCGCAAAACTCTCGGGCGGCGAGGCGCGCCGGCTCTCGCTCGCCCGCGCCGCCCTGCGCGCCACGCCCTTCCTGCTGCTCGACGAGCCGACCGAGGGGCTCGATCCGCTGACCGAGGCCGAATTCCGCCGCGCGCTCGCCGGCCTCGCCGCCGGGCGGACGGTCATCGCCATCACCCACCGGCTCGACCACCTCGCCGACGACGACCGGGTGGTGATGCTGGAGGCCGGCCGAATCGTCGCCGACGGACGCTTCGGCGCGCTCCGCCAGGGCACAGGGCCCGTGGCGCGCCTGTCACAGCTGCGGGAGATGTCGCTCCGATTCTGAGCCCGGCTGAAACGGATTGATACAGATCAATGCGCCGCCGCGTGGGGGCACTATCGATCGGGAAACTACCGTTCACCGCCGTGCGGGGGGTCCCGCCGGTCTTCGGGCCAGGAGTTCACCATGATCGACCCGACAGTCGTCGACCTGTCGCGCCTGCAATTCGCGCTGACCGCGCTGTATCACTTCCTTTTCGTCCCCCTCACGCTGGGCATGACCTTCATGCTGGCGACGATGGAGACGGTCTACGTCATTACCGGAAAACAGATTTACAAGGACATGGCCCTGTTCTGGGGCAAGCTGTTCGGCATCAACTTCGCCATCGGTGTCGCCACCGGCCTGACCATGGAATTCGAGTTCGGCACCAACTGGTCGATGTACTCGCATTTCGTGGGCGACGTGTTCGGCACCCCGCTCGCCATCGAGGGCCTGATGGCCTTCTTCATGGAGAGCACCTTCGTCGGCCTGATGATCTTCGGCTGGGACCGGCTGAGCCGCCCCGCGCATCTCGCCATCACCTACCTCGTCGCCCTCGGCTCGAACCTCTCGGCGCTGTGGATCCTGATCGCCAACGGCTTCATGCAGGA
>JAJZFF010000480.1 GCA_021805485.1 Pseudomonadota bacterium | reverse complement strand
CGGCGTCCGGCGCGGTTTCGGGATCGGCGAAGAGCTTCTCGATCAGGTCGGTGCCGGCATTCGACGTCATGATGATGATGGTGTTCTTGAAGTCGATGTCGCGGCCTTCGCCGTCCTTCATGTTGCCTTTGTCGAACACCTGGAAGAAGACGTCCTGCACGCCGGGATGGGCCTTTTCCATCTCGTCGAGCAGCACCACCGAATAGGGGCGCCGGCGCACCGCCTCGGTCAGCACACCGCCCTCGCCATAGCCGACATAGCCGGGCGGGCTGCCCATCAGCAGGCTGACCTTATGCTCTTCCTTGAACTCTGTCATGTTGATGGTGGTCATGTTCTGCTCGCCGCCATAGAGCAGGTTGGCGAGGGTGAGCGCCGTTTCGGTCTTGCCGGTGCCGGAGGTGCCGACCATCATGAACACGCCGATCGGCTTCCGCGGGTCGGTGAGTTTCGCGCGCGAGGTGCGGATCGCCTGGGCGACCGCCTCGAGAGCGTGGGGCTGGCCGACGATGCGCTGCTCCATCGCCTCCTTCAGCTTCAGCACCGTGTTGATCTCGTCGGACTGCATGCGCCCGGCGGGAATGCCGGTCCAGCTCTCGACGATCTCGGCGACGGCCTGGCCGTCGACCACCGGGAAGATCAGCGGGTTCTCGCCCTGCGAGGCCTTCAGCGCCGCGGTCTTTTCGGCGAGGCTGGCGCGCAGCGCGTCCTTGTCCTCCGCGTTCGCGTCGTCTTCCAGCCGGGTGCGCAGCTCGGCAATCTCGCCGGCGAGCTGCTTCTCGGTCGCGAAGCGGGCCTCGAGCTCGGCGAGTTCGGCGACCAGCCGCGCACGCTCCTCGATCAGTTCGGCCTCGCGGGCGGCGTGATCGCCGCCGCTGGCCATCTCACGGCGGAGGATGCCGGTTTCGGTGTCGATCAGGTCGATCCGGCGGCGGCGATCCTCGATCGGGGCGGGTTCGGTCGCCTGGCTCATGCCAACGCGGGCGCAGGCCGTGTCGATCAGCGAGATCGCCTTGTCCGGCAGCTGGCGTGAGGGAATATAACGCGCCGACAGCCTGACGGCCTCGCTCACCGCCTCGTCGAGGATGCGGACCTTGTGGTGCTTCTCGAGCGTGCCGACGAGGCCGCGGATCATCGCGGTGGCCATCGCCTCGGACGGCTCCTCGACCTTGACCACCTGGAAGCGGCGGGTCAGGGCGGCGTCGCGCTCGAAATATTTCTTGTATTCGGCCCAGGTCGTCGCCGCGATGGTGCGCAGCTCGCCGCGGGCGAGGGCGGGCTTGAGCAGGTTCGCCGCGTCGTTCTGGCCGGCCTGGCCGCCGGCGCCGATCAGCGTGTGCGCCTCGTCGATGAACAGGATGATCGGCTTCGGCGAGGCCTTCACCTCGTCGATCACCGATTTCAGCCGGTTCTCGAACTCGCCCTTCATGCCCGCCCCGGCCTGGAGCAGCGCCATGTCGAGCGTGCGCAGCGTGACGTTCTTCAGCGCCTCCGGCACGTCGCCCTGGGCGATCTTCAGCGCGATGCCCTCGACCACCGCGGTCTTGCCCACACCTGCCTCGCCGGTGAAGATCGGGTTGTTCTGCCGGCGGCGGGTGAGGATGTCGATCGCCTGGCGGATTTCGAAGTCGCGGCCGAGGATCGGGTCGATCCGGCCGGCGCGCGCGCGGGCGGTCAGATCTTCGGTGAACTGGTCCAGCGCCGCCGAGCCGCCGGGACGGGGCGTGCCGTCATCGGTGCCGCCCGCAGCCGGCGCGCCATCGGTCGCGCGGGTCGCGGTCTGCGCCTCGATGGAATTGGCGGTGATGGCGTTGAAGTCGCGCTTCAGTGCGTCCGGCTGGATTTTTGCGAAATGGCTGGAGGCCTCGCGGGCGTGGCGGGCCAGGGTCTCGTCGGCCAGCAGGGCCCAAAGCAGGTGACCCGAGCGCGTGCGGCTCAGCCCGTGTTCGACCGATGCCAGCAGCCAGGCCTGTTTCGCGAGCTCGACGACTTCCGGTGACAGGGCCGGGGCGCGGGCGTTGCCGGTCTTCATCCGGTCGAGCGCGCGGTTGAGATCGATCAAGAAACGACCGATATCGATCTCGTAATGTCGAAGAATAAGCGGAATGTCGGTGTCGGTGCCATCGGCGAGCTTGAGCAGCCAATGTTCGATTTCGACGTTGTAATGGCTTCGCGACAGCGTTAGGCCGGCTGCGGCCTCGAGGCTGCGGCGGCAGTGGTCGTCGAGGCGGGCGATCAGAGATTTGAGATCGATAGCAGCCATGACGCTCCCCGGCATTGTTCGGCACGGCAGGCCGTTGTTTGTGAATATAATCGAATATTTCCCAATCGTATGGTGTATCCGCTGTTGTGTCCAGTTGGGTAAGGGTGCATGTCATCGATTGTATGACCTTTGTCACAGTGGAGCCCCGCGGTCATGATTCTCGACATCGATGCCTTGCTTGCCCCGATTGAAGGGGATTCGCCGGTCGGGCAGGACTTGCGTGCCGACTACACCGCGGGCTCGATTTACTATCGCTTGCGCGATGCGCGCTCGGACGCGCGCGCCGCCGAGCGCGCGGCGGATTCGGATCCGACGCTCGAGGCCGACGCGGGACAGCATTGGCGCAGCGTGCTGCAACTGGCGCAAACCGCGCTCGGCAAGTCGCACGACCTGGAGGTTGCCGCCTGGATGACCGAGGCGATGGTGCGCGAGAACGGGCTTGCCGGTCTTGCCGAGGGGGCTCGGCTGATGGCGGGCCTTGTCCATGGGTTCTGGGAGGCGCTTTACCCGTTGCCCGACGAGGACGGCATGGAAACGCGCGTCGCGCCCGTGGCCGGCCTGAACGGGACGGGAAGCGATGGCACGCTGATCCAGCCGCTGCGCAAGCTGACGCTGTTCAACGCCGCCGACGGGTCGCCGGTGCCCGTCTTCTTGTATCTCCAGGCGGAGGAGACGGCAGGGCTTGGCGACGAGAAACGCAAGGCGGCGCGGATCGCCGCTGGCGTGCCGGCCTTCGCACAGCTGGAGACACAGGCGCGGGTGGCGGGTACGGGCCATTTCACCGCGCTCGCGCGCGGCGCGGCGGCAGCACTCGAGGCCTGGCAGGCGATGGGGGCGGCCTTCGATGAGGTGGCTGGGTATGACGCACCGCCGACCTCGCGGGTACGGGAGGTGCTCGAGCAGATCATCGCCATTTCACAACGATATGCGCCCGGCGCGCTGGCCGCGCCCGGCGGCGCGGCGGAGAACGCTGACGCAGCCGCCGGAGCGGAGGCGGCCGGAGCCGCCGAGGATGCCGTCGCCGTTGACGGCCCGGCGCCGGCGCAGGCCGCGAAGAAGCCCTATACGCGTGAGGATGCGCTGCGCCAGCTTGGCGAGATCGCCGAATTCTTCCGCCGCACCGAACCGCAATCGCCGATTGCGCTGACCCTCGATGAGGCGATCCGCCGTGCGCGGCTCACCTGGCCGGAACTGATCGAGGATATTCTGGCCGACGCCGGCGTGCGCCAGGCGATGCTGACGGCGCTCGGCATCAAGCCGCCGGCGGACTGACCGGGGCGGTACGGGCGCCGTTCAGCGATTGCCCGGCGCCGATATCTCGGTCACCAACCGGAACGAGGCCGCAATGTCGTCCAACTGGTATTGCGGCTGGAGGTGGATGACGCATCCGAACGAACCTGGCTTTGCCGGCAGTTCGCGTACCTGGACCGATGCGTCGAGCAGGGGGTACCGTGCCCGTGTTTCCGGGCCGGCATCGCGGTTGCTGTTGGTGAAGCGGCGCAGCCAGTCGCCGAGCGTGCGCTCGATTTCGGCTGCGGTGCGAAAGGCGCCCGTCATGTCCCGACCCATGACCTTGAGGAAATGAGCGAAGCGGGAGACGCAGATCATCGTGTTGAACTGAGCGGATAGACGGGCATTGGCATCGGCGGCCTCGGTGTTCGGCCCGCCGAAGCGGCGCGGCATCTGCAGGCTGCGGGCGGCACCAATCACCGTTTCCCCACCGTAGCCAAGAGGCGTTAGCGGCATGAGCCCGGCATCGACCAGACCGCGTTCCTGCCGGTCGGTCAGGGCGATTTCCAGTTCGAACCGGTCAAGCCCGTCATACGGGTCGGCGGAGAAGACAGCTGCGGTACCGGCGGTGAACAGGCCGCCACCCGGCCAGTCCTCGAGATAGCCGCGCATGTCCGCCGGCCATTCATAGGTTGCCATCGCACGGGCAACGACGAACGCCACCGCGTAGCCAGGCGCGAACCAGACCATGTCTTCGCTGTCCTCGATCCGCTCGCAATAGGGAAAGAGGCTGGGGGCGCCTGGTGCGTCAGTCCATGGGGCGCGCGCACGAAGGCGCGGCAGAGCGAGCCCGATGAAGCGCATGTCGTCGCGAAGGCCGAGATTGCGGAAACGGCGATATTCCAGTCCGGTGAACAGACTCGCCGGATCGGCAACGCCCGAAAGTTCCTCCATCCGGTCAACGCCGAAGAGTGTCGGTGAGGCGCTGAAAATCATCGGGGCGAAGGATGCGGCCGCGACAGCGGAAAGCGCCGCCAGTGCCGAAACGTCGTCGCTCGGTGAGTCGGCCGATGGGCGATGGCGGATCATGTAGTCCATCACCAGAAGACCATAGGGCTCACCGCCGGGCGTGCCGAATTCGTCTTCGTAGATGCGGCGGAAGGTCTCGCTCTGGTCGAATTCCGGCGCGCGTTCGAGATCGCGGCAGATTTCGCTCCAGGATGCGTGCAGCACGCGCAGCTTGATGGTCCTGCCCGGTTCGATATGCGAGGCCAGCCAGAACAGCCCGCGCCAGCTGCCTTCGAGCCGGGTCAGGCGCGGATTGTGCAGGATCGTGTCGAGTTGATCCGAGAGAAGGGCATCTATGGCGGCGATGTCCCGATCGATCCGGGCGGCGAGCGCCTTGGGATTGCGGAGAAGATCGAGCGTGGCCGCCTCGCCGAACCAGGCTTGCAGCGCCTGGCCCGGCTTCGCCACGAGGAAGGAGGCGAGTTCCGAAGCTGCGCCACGGTGGCGCTCGCCAAAAAAGTGACCGGCGAGAACCGCCTCTCGCAGCATTGCGGAACTCGTTTGCTGGTTCAGGCCTTCTGCGGGATCCGAGCGACCATCCGCATCGAGGTCGTCAGTTCCTCCATCTGCAGCCAGGGACGCAGATAGGCCACCGCGTTGTAGGAGCCGGGCTTACCCGGGATCTCCTTGACCTCGACCTTGGCCTCGCGCAGCGGATATCGGGCCTTCATTTCCTGGCCGGCATCGGGGTTGGCGTTGACATAGTTGCCGATCCAGCGGTTCAGCCAATTCTCGCAGTCCTTCGCCTCCATGAAGGAGCCGATCTTGTCGCGCGCCATCACCTTGAGGAAATGCGCGAAGCGGGAGGAGGCCATGATGTAGGGCAGGCGAGCGGAGATCGCGGCGTTAGCGGTGGCGTCCGGCCGGTCGTATTTCTTCGGCTTCTGCACCGACTGGGCGCCGAAGAACACGGCATAGTCGGTGTTCTTGTAGTGGCAGAGCGGCAGGAAGCCGAGATTGGAAAGCTCGAACTCGCGCCGGTCGGTGATGCCGATTTCGGTCGGGCATTTCGCATCGGTGTCGCCGTCATCGGACTGGAAGACGTGGAAGGGCAGGTTCTCGACCTTGCCGCCGCCCTCGGCGCCGCGGATCGCGACGCAGAAGCCCGAGGAGGCGAAGCTCGCGGTCAGCCGCTCGCCCATCATGTAGGCCGCGTTCATCCAGCAATAGTCGTGATGGTCCATCGGCCGGGCGGCGCCGCTCGCATCGAACGGCGCTTCCTCGTAGTTGAAGCTCTCCACCGGCGAGGTGCTGGCGCCATAGGGCACGCGGGCGAGGGTGCGCGGCATCACCAGCGAGACGAAGCGCGCATCCTCGGTTTCGCGGAAGCCGCGCCATTTCGCGTATTCGGCGGTGTCGAAGATCTTGGCGAGGTCGCGCGGCTTTGAGAGTTCCGTCCAGTCCTGGAAGCCGAACATGCCCGCACCAGCCGCCGAGATGAACGGCGCGAAGGCCGCCGCAGCGACGTTGGAGACGAGGCGCAGAGTCTCGATGTCGTCCGGATGGTTCGACCATTCGTAGTCGCCGATCAGCGCGCCATAGGGCTCGCCACCGGGAGTGCCGAACTCGTTCTCGTAGATCTTCTTGAAGAGCTGGCTCTGGTCGAACTCGACGGCCTTGGTGAGATCCTTGTTCAGATCCCGCTTCGACATGTTGATGACCTTGAGCTTGAGCGACGTGCCCGTCTCGGAGTTCATCACCAGGTGATGCAGGCCGCGCCAGCTGCCCTCGAGCTTGAGGAATTTCGCGTCGTGCATGATCGCGTTGAGCTGGCGGGACATCCGCGCGTCGATCGCGGCGATGGCGCGGTCGATCGTGCGGGTGAGGTTCTTGTCGAAGGTGACGGTGCCGGAGAGGGCTTCCTGGACGAGCGTCTTGACGAGTTCCTGGGCATGATCGGGCTCGGTCTGCTTGGTTGCGCCGACGACCTGGTCGAGCAGCGAGACGGCTTCCCCGGTTTGCGTTGCGCCGGCTGCCGCCGTTTCGGATTGGCTCTGTGACATCGGTCAGCCCTCCTTGCCGAGGCCGAGTTCGCCCGAGAGCGATTTCAGTTCGGCTTCATTCTGAAGAACCTGTTCAAGCAGCGACTCAAGTTCTTCCGATCGATCGGCCTTGCTCATCAGGTCGCGCAGCTTGTTGCGCGTCTCCAGCAAGGATTTGAGGGCAGGAACCTGCTCGACGACACGCTCGGGATCGAAATCCTCGATGCTGTTGAATTTCAGGTCAACCGCCATCTGCGTGCCGTCATCGGCCAGGGTGTTGTCCACCTTCAGCTTCAGGCCGGGCGCCATGCGGGCCATGACATCGTTGAAGTTGTCGCGGTCGATCTGGACGAATTTCCGCTCCGACAGCGGCTTCAGCGGCTGCGTCGGGTCGCCGGAGAAATCGCCCATCACGCCCATCACGAATGGCAGTTCGCGTGCGATCTGCGCGCCGTCGGTTTCGACATCGTAGGTAATGTGCACGCGCGGCTTCCGTACGCGGTTGAGTTTCTCGTGGATACTGCCACTCATCGTCCGATCTCCCAAAATAATCACAAAAAGTCGTGAATCAGTCTCATGAGTTCCAAGGGGCGCTGCCGGCACCTGTATTTTTTATAATGGTAGGCCCGGTCTTAACCGATGGTCAACTGGAAACGGATGTAACAGAGTGTGCGCTGGCCATCTAGTGGACTTGCCCGGTCATGAGGTTCACACCGCACGAAAGTGGGTTTTTCGTGTCGCGAGCGTGACGGTGATCACAGGCCGAAGCGCGGGATGTCGCCCGGACGCTTCCATTGCGTGGCATTCCCTGATTGAATAACATCGTTCATCATCAGAAAATTCGAGGAGGACAAGACCATGGCGGATGGCGCAGCAAAGAGCGACGATTCCGGCGTGGGCGCGCTGTTCCGTGCCGGGCGCCTCGATGATGCGATCGCGGCCGCAACGGCGAAGGTGAAGTCCAGCCCGTCGGATCTGTCGGCGCGGGTGCTGCTCGCCGAACTCCTTGTCTTCGCCGGCAATATCGAGCGCGCCGATGTCCTGCTCGATGCCGCGGGCCAGCTTGACCCGAGTGCAAGCATCGTTGTTGCCGAATTCCGCCAGCTTCTCCGTGCCGAGACGGCGCGCCGGCAGTTGTATCGCGACGGGCGAGTGCCTGAGTTCCTCGGCGGACCGGGCGATGTCGAAACAGCACTTCTGGCGGCCCTGGTCGCGTTGCGTGACGGCGATGCCGAGGCGGCGAGGCGCGCGGCGGAGACAGCCGAGGCCGGACGCGGCGCGCGGGCCGGAACTGCCGACGGGAGCGCCTTCGCGGATTTCCGCGATGCCAGCGACATCTGCGGCGGGATTTTCGAAGTCCTGACCACGACCGGGAAATATTTCTGGATCCCGATTTCGCGCGTGACGGAGGTGACCTTTCATCCGCCGGAGCGGCCGCGCGACCTGATCTGGCGGCGCGCGACGCTTGCGGTGCATGACGGGCCCGATGGCGACGTCTACATGCCGGTGACCTATGCGGCGGGCGATGCGTCGCTCGCCCCCGAATTCCGGCTCGGACGGGCGACGGACTGGATCGAACAGGGCGGCCTTGTGACCGGTGTTGGTCAGCGTGAGTTCCTGGTCGGCGAGGCGGCCGTGCCCGTAATGGAGCTTGGCGAGATCGTGTTCTCCTGATGAGCGGCCCGATCGGCTTCAGCGACCGGGTGCGCGACGCGGGCGCGCGGGTACAACTGTCGCTGCTCGACCGATTGCTGGACGATGAACCCGATCGCGATCGGGACCGGCCGCTGTCCGCCGGCGAAGCGCTCAACATGCTCCGCCGGTCGGTGCGCCGCGACCTTGAGGCGCTGTTGAATGCGAAGCGCCGCTGGCGTGCATTGCCGCCGGCGCTGGCAGAGCTGCGCAACTCGATCGCAGGCTACGGACTGCCGGACTATACCGCCGGCAGCATGAGCGCCACAGGCGCGCGCGAGGCGTTCCGCGCGGAAGTCGAACGCACGATCCGCCAGTTCGAGCCGCGATTTGCCCGCGTCTCGGTGACGCTCGTCAAGGCCGAGAACCCATTGGACCCCACGCTCTACATGCGGATCGAGGGGCTGCTGCATGCCGAGCCGGCACCTGAGCCGATCAGTTTCAACACTGTGGTCGACTCAACCTCGGCCGAGATCGAGGTGAAGGGGGAAGGCGGTGTCTGACCGGCTGCTGCCGTATTTCAACCGCGAACTGGTGGCGATCCGCAAGCTGGCCGGCGAGTTCGCGGATGCGCACCCCAAGATCGCCGGCCGCTTGCGGCTTTCGCCCGACGCGATCGACGACCCCCATGTGGCGCGGCTGCTCGATGGCGTCGCCTATCTCTCAGCGAGGGTGCATCAGCGGCTCGACGACGAGTTCCCCGAACTGACCGATGCGCTGCTTTCCGCCCTGTATCCCGGCTTCCTTGCGCCCGTGCCATCGAGCGCGATCGTCCAGTTCACTCCCAAGGCGGATCTGCAGGGCGGAGCGGAGATCGACGCCGGCTTTGCGATCGAGACCGAGCGGGTTCGCGGCCATCCCTGCCGGTTCCGTACCGCCTATCCGGTGACGCTATGGCCGGTGCGGATTGCCCAGGCGCGCCTTTCGGGACAGCCTTTCGTGGCGCCCGCCAATCCGCTCGCCGCCGGCGCTGCCTCGGTTCTGCGGATCGTGGTCGAGACGATGGCGCCGGACATGACCTTCGCGAAGCTGGGGATGGACCGGCTGCGCCTGTTCCTGCGCGGCGGCCCGGCGATTGCGCCGCATCTGCATGAAATGCTCGCCGCGCATGTGATCGGCGTCGCGCTTGCCGAGGCGCCGGGCGATCCGGCGCCGGTGCTGCTCGATCCGGCTTCGGTGCGCCCGGTCGGCTTTGCCGATGACGAGGCGCTGTTGCCCTGGCCGGCGCGCGGCTTCGCCGGATTCCGGCTGCTAACCGAATATTTCGCCTTCTCCGACAAGTTCCGCTTTTTCGACATCGATGGTCTCGATCGGCGCACACTCGTGCTTGATCGGAACAGACTCGAGATCTTCATCTATTTTGATCGCTCGATGACCGAGCTGGAACGAGCGTTGGGCACCGAACATCTCGCGCTCGGTTGCACGCCGATGGTCAATATCTTTCCACAGCGCTGCGAACCGATCCGGCTCGACCAGACCGAGACGGAATATCGGGTGATTCCGGATGCCAGGGGGGTTGGTGCCTTCGAGGTGTGGGGAATCACCGCGGTGACCCAAACCGATGCTGCCGGCAACACCGCGCCGTGGTTGCCATTCTATCGCGTCGGGCGGGTCGAGGACAGCGAGGTGGGTGGTCAGTATCTGGAGGCGCGGCGGCCGGCACCGGTCGCGGTGGGCGGTACCGAGACGTTTATCGCGCCGTTCGGCGCCGATTTCGATGCGCATGCGCCGGGCGACAAGGTGCTTTCGGTCGAGGCGATGTGCCTGAACCGCGACCTGCCGGCGGCCCTGCCGTTCGGCGGCGGCCATCCCGTGCTGACGGCATTGTCGCCACATGACGGCATCGCGGGCATCGCCTGTCTGACGCCGCCTGGCGCGACGCTTCGGCCGGACCTCGCCGAACGCGGCGCGTGGCGGCTGATTTCGCACCTGTCGCTCGGCCATCTTTCGGTCGTCGGCGGCGCCGAAGGAGCGGCTGCGTTGCGTGACGTGCTGCGCCTCTACGACCGGGCAGGCACCGCCGAGACGCGCGGTGCGATCGAAGCGCTGGTCGCGGTAACGGCGCGGCCTGGCACGGCCCGGGTGCCGGGTGGCCGGGCAGGCAGTTTCTGCCGCGGGCTTGATATCGCGCTCGAATTCGAGTCGAAAGCGTATCACGACAATGGGCTGTTCCTGCTCGGAGCCGTTCTTGAGCGGTTCCTCGCGCTGCATGGCACGATCAATTCCTTTGTCCGCACCACCCTGCGCTTGCGCGGGCGGATCGATCCGGTGAAGCGCTTTCCGCCCCGCGCCGGCTACCGGACGCTGCTGTGAACCGACCGGCGGACAGCCACCGGCGCCGGCGGACGCCAATCGGCGTGCTCGACCGGCTGACTGCCGAGCCCTGGCACTTTCGTTTCGGCGCTGCGGTCCGGCTGCTTTGGCTGGCCTCGGGGCGAAGCGATCCTGGCGACGCGATACGCTTCACCACCCCACTGTCCCTCGGCCATCCGGCCGCCGAAATCGATGAGGCCGAGGCGCCCGCTCCCGACGAGCCGCGAGGCCGGATTGCGACACGGCTCATCGGCCTGCTGGGCGCATCGAGCCCCTTGCCCCGCTGGTATACCGAACTCGTCGCCGGCGCGAACCGCGCCCGCTCACCGGCGACGGCAGCCTTCTTCGACCTTCTCTCGCAGCGCATCATCTCGGCTTTCGCGGTCGCCGGAACAAAGTATCGCCCGCATCTTGCCGCCGAGGTCGCGCGGCACACCGGGGCAGCGGACCATGGGTCGGCCGATCCGGCCGAGCGCGCGCTGCTTGCGCTGACCGGCTATGGTTCGCCGGACCTGGTCGGCCGGCTGAC
>JAJZFF010000084.1 GCA_021805485.1 Pseudomonadota bacterium | reverse complement strand
GTCCAGTTCGAACGCGGTCTTGAACACCGCCTTCTCGTGCTCGCCGAGGAAATCGAGATGCTGCACGCTGCCGGCGCGCAGCGTGATGGAGGACCAGGTCTCCTCGTCATCGTGCCCGCGCTCGGCGAGCAGCTTCTGCAGGAACCGGTTGCGCACCGAGAAACTGCCGGAGAGCGTCTTCTGCAGGAACACGTTCGCCGCGATCGGCTCGATCCCCGGGCTGGCATTGCCGGCGATGATCGAGATCGAGGCCGTCGGCGCGATGGCGATCTTGTTCGAGAACCGCTCCATCACGCCATACTCGGCCGCATCCGGGCAGGCGCCGCGCTCGGCGGCGAGCCTGCGCGAGGCGGCGTCCGCCTGCTCGCGGATTTGCTTGAAGATGCGCCGGTTCCAGACCTTCGCGATGACACTCTCGAACGGCACGTTCTGCGATTGCAGGAACGAGTGGAACCCCATCACCCCGAGCCCCACCGAACGCTCGCGCATCGCCGAGTATTTCGCCCGCTCCATCCCCTCCGGCGCGCGCGATATGAAGTCCGAGAGCACGTTGTCGAGGAAGCGCAGCGCGTCCTCGACGAAGCGCGGCTCCCCTTGCCACTCGTTCCAGTAATCGAGGTTCAGCGATGCGAGGCAGCAGACCGCGGTGCGCTGCATGCCGTGCTGGTCGATCCCGGTCGGCAGCGTGATCTCGCTGCACAGGTTCGAGGTCTTCACCTCCAGCCCGGCCAGCTTCTGATGCTCCGGCCGCGCCCGGTTCACATGGTCCGAGAACACGAGGTAGGGCTCCCCGGTCTCGATCCGCGCCAGCAGGATGCGGATCCACAGCGCGCGGGCCGAGATTTTGCGCACCACGACGCCATCCTTGGGCGAGAGCAGCGGCCAGGCCTCGTCCGCCTCCACCGCGCGCATGAACGCGTCCGGCAACAGGATGCCGTGATGCAGGTTCAGCGCCTTGCGGTTCGGGTCGCCCCCGGTCGGGCGCCGCATCTCGACGAATTCCTCGATCTCCGGATGCGAGACGGGCAGATACACCGCCGCCGAGCCGCGCCGCAGCGAGCCCTGCGAGATCGCCAGCGTCAGACTGTCCATCACCCGGATGAAGGGAATGACCCCCGAGGTCTTGCCGTTCTGCCCGACCTTCTCGCCGATCGAGCGTAGATTGCCCCAGTAGCTGCCGATGCCGCCGCCCTTGGAGGCGAGCCAGACATTCTCGTTCCACAGCCCGACGATCCCCTCCAGACTGTCGGCGGCCTCGTTGAGGAAGCACGAGATCGGCAGCCCGCGGCTGGTGCCGCCGTTGGAGAGCACCGGGGTGGCCGGCATGAACCAGAACCGGCTGATATAGTCGTACATGCGCTGGGCGTGCGCCGCATCGTCGCCGTAATAGCTCGCGACGCGGGCGAACAGGTCCTGGTAGCTCTCCCCGGGCAGCAGATAGCGGTCGTCGAGCGTCGCCCGGCCGAACTCGGTCAGGAGCGCATCCCGCGACCGGTCCACCCGCACCTGGTAGCGCCCGGGCATCTGCACGGTGTCCAGCATCACCGATTCTTCGCGCGCAGCCGCACTCATGCCCCAAACCCCTCGTTGTAAGACATCGGGGGAACACAACCCCGCAGACCTGCCATCATCGGGCCGAACGCCGGCCGCGTCAAGCAAAACCATACCATATATGGGAAGCCTTGCCCTCAACCCAACTATATCATGTGGATTTGTCCGACTCGGCCGCCTCCGGCTCCTCCGTCCGGAGTCGCGTCGCCAGCAGCTCCCCGGCATTCTCCAGCACCGGATACGCTGCCCCGCGGACCAGGTGATCGTTGATCCGCTTGAGGTCGCTGATGACGTCCAGATGCAGCGCGCTGGTTGCCGCGGTTTCCAGCCGTCCCTCGCGCAACCGCGCCAGATGGGCCGCCGTCGCCTCCCGCTCCATCTCACGGAACACCGCCTTCTCGGCCGCGAGCAGCCGCGCGGCGCGCAGGTCCTCGCTCATGAACACGCCCGCCGCGGTGCGCAGATTGGCCGCGAGCCGGTCGATCATCCGCAGCATGTCGGCGCACCCGGCCTCGGAAAACCCGAGTCCGAGCCGCTGGCGCTTGGCGGCGTGGGACATCAGGTTCTCCTCCACCACGTCCCCGGCCTGTTCGAGGTTGGTGGTGAAGGCGAGAATCTGCGCCACCCGCCGGTGGTCGGCCGGGGCGAGGGCGTCGGTATCCATGCCGATGAGAAAGCCTTTGATCGCCCGGTTCAGGCGGTCGAGAATGTCGTCGAGCCGGCGCGTGCCGCTGATCACGGCCCGGTCGTCGGAGAGCAGCGCCGCGCGCGTACCGGCGAGCATCGCCTCGAGCGCATCGGCCATGCGCAACGCCTCGCGCGCGGCGGCCGCCAGCGCTACCGGCGGCGAGGCCCGCAGCGCCGTCGGCAGATAGACCGGCTCGCCCGGGTCCGAGGAGGGCGCGCCCGCCGGCAGCCAGCGCGTCAGCAGTGCCGACCAGGGGCCAAGCAGCGGCATCAGGATCACCGCCAGCGCCAGGTTGAAGCCGGTGTGGAAATCCGCGACCGCGCGCCCCGGATCGGGTTCGAGCCGCACCAGCACGCGTCCGAGCGGCGCCAGCGCGGCCAGCACGATGAGGCAGAACAACAGCCGCCCGGCGAGATTCCCGAACGGCACCCGCTTCGCCGCCGGGCTGCCGCTCGCCCCCTCCAGCACCGGATTGATCGAGGTGCCGAGATTGGCCCCGAGCACCATGGCGAAGGCTGCATCCGGCGGGATCACGCCCTTGGCGGCAAAGGACATGACCAGCAGCACCACGGCCACCGAGGAATGCGCCGCCCAGGTGAGCACGGCCGCCGCGAGCACGTCCATGCCCGGGTCGGTGGCCAGCGCGCCGAGCAGCATGCGCAGACTGGGCTGATCCTCGTAGGGGACGATGATGTCGGTCATCAAGTGCAGCGCGAGCAGCATCAGCCCCAGCCCGATGAACACCCGCCCGAGATCGCGGGCCCGCGTGGCGCTGCCGGAGCGGAACATCACGACGCCGAGCAGCACCAGCAGCATCGCCATGCTGGAGACGTCGAAGGACAGCAGCTGCACGATCAGCGTGGTGCCGACATTGGCGCCAAGCATGGCGGCGAGCGCCGGGATCAGTTCGATCAGCCCGTCGGCGGCGAAGGCGCTCACCATGAGCCCGGTGGCCGTGCTCGACTGCAGAACCGCCGTCACCGCCAACCCGGCGCCGAAGGCGGGCAGACGCCAGGCGCCGGCATGCGCGAGCACACGGCGCAGCGCCGGGCCATAGGCCCGCTGGATGCCGGTCTGTACCATGTGCACGCCCCACAGCAGCAGCGCCACAGAGCCGGCGAGATCCACCAGGGTCAGCGTGCCAGCCATCCGTTCTCCGCGCATGGTCGCCAAACCGTCACGATAGCCTCTTTACGTGACACCGGGCGACGGGCAGCCTTGCGCCGGCCGCAGAGCGGAGGAACGCGCCAGGATGGACGCCGAAGCCCCCACGATCCGCCTCAGCGCGCCCGAGATCCGCCGCGCCATCGTCGCCTCGACCATCGGCAACGGGCTCGAATGGTTCGACTTCCTGATCTACGGCTTCTTCGCCGCGATCATCAGCGGCGTGTTCTTCCCGGCCGGGGACCGCGCCGTCTCGCTGATGCTGACCTACGCCACCTTCGGCGTCGGCTTCGTCGTCCGCCCCTTCGGCGGCATCCTGCTCGGCCTTTACGCCGACCGCGCCGGGCGGCGTGCGGCGCTCAGCCTGCTCATCCTGCTCATGGCCGCGGGCACGGTCATTCTCGGCCTGACCCCCTCCTATGCCAGCATCGGCATCGCGGCGCCCCTGATCGTGCTCGGCGCGCGTATCCTCCAGGGGCTTTCCGTGGGCGGCGAGTTCGCCTCCTCGACGGCGATGCTGGTCGAATACGCCCCGCCGGGAAAGAAGCTGTTCTACGGCGCCTTCCAGATGTGCGCGCAGTCCTTCGCCCTGACGCTGGCGGCGGGGTTCGGCTTCGTGCTGACGACGAGCCTGTCGAAGGAGAGCCTGGCGCTATGGGGCTGGCGGGTGCCGTTCCTGCTCGGCGGGCTGGTCGGGCCGATCGGCTTCTATATCCGCCGCCGGGTGGCCGAATCGCCGGAATTCACCGCCATCCTGCGCGCGCCGCCGACGCGCCGGCCGGCGGTCTCGAGCCTGGCCGGGGCGCATCTTCCGGCCGTCGTGTTCGCCATCGGCACCGTCGTCGCCGGCACCGCGGGGGTCTATCTCTGGAACACTTATCTGCCCGTCTATGTCGTGCAGACGCTGCACCTGCCGCTCTCGACCCCGCTCGGCAACGCCGCGATCCTGGGCGCGATCAACATCGTGCTCAACCCGCTGATGGGGAAGCTGGCCGACCGCGTCGGCGCCTATCGCGTCTTCGTGCCGGCGGTGGCGGTTTCGGGCCTGATGGCCTATCCGCTGTTCGCCTTCGTCGTCGCGCACCCCTCCGCGGGCAATCTGTTCGCCGTGCAGATGGTGGCGAGCCTGCTCGGCACCGGCATCGCCGCGCCGATCCCGGGTTTGATGGCCCAGAGCTTCCCCACCGCGCTGCGCTCGACCGGCATGGCGGTGGCCTATAATTTCTCCGTCGCGATCTTCGGCGGGCTGGCCCCGCTGACCGTCACAGCGCTGCGCGAGGCCACCGGCAGCCGCTTCATCCCGGCCTATTACCTGGCCGCCGCCGCGGCGCTGACCCTGGCGCTGGTGCTGACCTTCCGCCCCCGTGTCACGCCGCGGCGGTGAACCAGGCCATCGCCGCCGCCACCCCGCCGGCGCCGTGCGGCACGCCAGCCAGCGTCAGGCTCATCTCCACCGCTCCGAGCGCGCCCAGCACCATCGTCTCGTTGAGGTCGCCGAGATGGCCGATCCGAAACACTTTGCGCTCCAGCCGACCGAGCCCGCCGCCGAGGGCGACGTTGAAGCGCCCGCGCGCGATCGCCCGCACCGCGTCGGCGTCGTGGCCCTCCGGCATCAGAACGGCGGTGACGGAATTCGAATAGCGCGCCGGGTCGGTGCAGAAAATCTCCGGGCCCTGATTGCCGCTCCACACCCGCACCGCCCGCCGCACGCCCTCGGCGAGGCGGGCATGGCGGGCGAATACCGCCTCCAGCCCTTCCTCCTCGATCAGCCGCACCGATTCCTGCAGGCCGTAGAACAGCGTCACCGGCACGGTGCCGACGAAGCTGCGATGCGGCCGGTTCAGCATCGCCGACCAGTCGAAATAGTGCCGCGCCAGCCGCGCCGTTCCGTGCGCCGCCATCGCCTTCGGCCCAGCCGCCGTGAAGCTGAAGCCGGTGGGCAGCATCAGGCCCTTCTGCGACCCGCCGACGATGGCATCGATGCCCCATTCATCCATGCGCACGTCGAAGCAGCCGAGGGAGGAAATGGTGTCGGCGAGGAGCAGGGCGGGATGGCCGGCGCCATCGAGCGCGGCGCGGATCTCGGGCAGCGACAGGGCGAGGCCGGTGGCCGTTTCGTTGTGCACGACGCAGACGGCGCGGATGCGGTGCGCGCGATCCTCGGCCAGGGTGCGCGCAAGAGCGGCGATCTCCGCGCCGCGCCGCCAATCCGCCGGCAGGGTTCGCACTTCGAGCCCCAGCTTGCCCGCCATGAGCGCCCAGGTCTCGGAGAAATAGCCGCTTTCGATCATCAGAATCGCGTCGCCCGGCGAGAGCAGGTTCTGCAGCGTCGCTTCCCAGGCGCCGTGGCCGGAGGCGGTGTAGAGGAACACCTCATGGCTGGTCCGCAAAATGCGCTTCAGCCCCGCGACGCCGGCTCGGAAAGTGGCGAGGAAGTCCGGGGCGTTGAAATCGACCGTGGCATGGGCGACGGCGTGCAGCACGCTATCGGGGATATTGGTCGGCCCCGGACCGGCGAAGAGATGCCGCCCGCGGATCGGCCCCATATGCGTTTCTGCCACGTCCGTTTCCCCGTCCGCTCGCTGTCCCGCGCCTGACAGGCGCCCCACTCGTCCCTTGGGATAGCACACTGGCCCGCGGTCACAATCCCGCGGCGCCAGAGAGGCCCCGATGCCCAGCTCCGTTGGTGATGATGGTTGGCGCGACGCGTGCGGCATCCTATGTTGCACTGCATCATGGTCATGGTGCGGCATCCCCAGGCACAGCGCTTCTCGGCCGAACGCCTGTTCCGGCCTCGCTCGATCGCGGTGCTCGGGCCGGAAACGCCGGTCGGGCACCGGATCCTGGCCAATCTCGCCGCCGGCACCTTTGCCGGCCCGATCTGGCCTGTGGGTCCAGCGCCGAGCTATTGCGGGCGGCAAGCCTTCCCCACTCTCGCCGCCCTGCCGGGACCGGCGGACCTCGCCATCGTGGCGCTCGCCCCGGACGAGATCGCCCCCGCCCTTGCGGAGCTCGGTGGGCGCGGCACCTTCGCCACCATCGTCCCGGGTGTGGTGACGGGGCTGGCTGAAGCCGCCCGCGCCGCCGGGGTTCGCGTGCTCGGGCCGGGCTCCTTCGGCATCGCGGTGCCGGAGATCGGGCTCAACGCGACCCAGTCCCATCTCGCGCCGCGTCCAGGGCGGGTGGCACTCGCAGCCCAATCGGCGGCGCTGGCCCGCGCGGTGCTGGACTGGGCCGAGCCGAACGGCATCGGCTTCAGCCACATCGTCGGCATCGGTGGCAATGCCAATATCGGCTTCGGCCTGACCCTGGATTGGCTCGCGCGCGATCCAGGCACGTCGTTGATCCTTCTGGACATCCGGCGCATCCGGAACCGCCGCGCCTTCCTCTCGGCCGCGCGCGCCGCAGCACGCCTCCGGCCGGTGGTGGCGCTGCGCGAAGGCGGACGCCTGGCGGATCCCTCCGGCCGCGCGGAGGCCACGGTGGACGCCGCGCTGCGCCGGGCCGGCATCCTGCCGGTCTCCGGCTTTGAGGATCTGCTCGCGGCGGCCGAGACCTTGACCCGCGCCCGTCCGGTACGCGGCGAGCGGCTCGCCATCGTGACCAATGCGATCGGTCCCGGGCACATGGCGGCCGACGCCGCGCTTCGCAGCGGGTTGACCCTGGCCGAGCCGGATGCGGCGGTGCGCGGCGCGCTCCATCTGGCGTTGCCGGCGGAATTCAGCGGCGGGCAGGCGGGCGGGCCGGTCTATGTCGGCCTCGAGGCGCCGACGCGTCTCTCTGAGGCGGCCGCCATCCTCGCCGCCGGGCCCGGGGTCGACGGCGTGCTGGCCGTGCACGCGCCGACCGGGCCGAGCGATGACGCCGGGATCGCGGCGCTGGCCGCGGCCGCACAGACCATCAAGGTGCCGCTGCTGGTCTGCGCCATGGGGGAGACCACCGGCGCGGCCCATCGCCAACGGCTTGCCGAGGCTGGCATCGCCGTGTTCGCGGCGCCGGAACAGGCGGTGGCCGGGTTCGTCCATCTGGTCCAGCACCGCCGCAACCGCGCCGCCGCGCGCGAATTGCCGCCGCGCTCGGTCCTGCAGATCACCCCGGACCACGCCCAGGTCGCCGCCCTGTTCGCGCAGGCCCGCGCTGCCGGACGCCGCTCGCTGCTCCAGGACGAAGCGATGGCCGTGCTGGCCGCCTATGGGGTGCCGATCGTGCCAACGCGGGCGGTGCTGGCCGCCGAGGATGCACCGGTGGCGGCCTCGATGCTCGGCTACCCAGTCGTGCTCAAACTTCGGCGGGCGACGCGAAGCGGGCCAGGGCAGGTCCGTCTCAGCCTGCGTGACGCGGCGTCGGTGGCGGCAGCGGCGGCGGGCCTTGCCGGCGAAGGCACGAACGGGCTGATCGTGCAGCGCCAGGTCGGACGGGCCTATCAGGTTCAGATCCGCGTCCAGGAGGACGCCATGTTCGGGCCGGCGATCGGCTTCGGGTTCGGCGGCAGCGCCGGCGAGGTCATGCCGGAGCTGGCGATCGACCTGCCGCCCCTCAACCTGTCTCTCGCTCATGCGCTGATGGGCCGCACCCGCGTCGCGCGCCTGCTCGCCGCCCGCAACGATGCGCCGGCGGCAAACGCCGGGGCGGTCGCCGAAACCCTGGTGCGGGTCAGCCAGCTCATCGTCGATTTCCCGGAGATCGCCGACCTGTCGATCGACCCGCTGTTCGTCGACACGGACGGCGTGCTGGCTGGCGACGCGACGATTGAATTGCGCGCCGCGGGCGAGCGTGGCTATCTCGCCATTCCGCCCTACCCGGCCGAGCTCGCGGAGCATTGGAGCGGGGGTGGCGAGACGCTGCTGATCCGCCCGATCCGTCCCGAAGATGCGGAAGCGCACGGCGCCTTCTTCAAGCGGCTGGAGCCGGAGGATGTCCGTTACCGCTTCTTCTCGCCGATGCGCGAGCTCTCGGCCGAGATGATGGCGCGCCTGACCCAGGTTGACTACGAGCGGGAGATGGCCTTCGTCGCCGTGCGCGAGGCTGCCGGGGAGACGGTGGGGGTGGCGCGCCTCGTGCGCGAGATCAACGAGACCGAGGCGGAATTCGCCGTCATCGTCCAGCCGGACATGAAGGGCCGCGGCCTTGCGGGGCGCCTGATGCAGCGTCTCTTCGCCTGGGCACGCAGCCAGGGCATCACCGAGATCATCGGCCAGGTCCTCGCCGACAACGCGCCGATGCTCGCCTTCGTCCGCCATCTCGGCTTCACGGTCCGGCGCGCGCCAGGAGAGGAGGATGTCATGGAAGCGCGGCTGAGCCTGTAGCGACGCCCCCGGGGCAGCGCCCGCCGCGCGGCATCAGGCCGCGGCGCGAACGCTCAGGCCCTGCATCACGGCGGCGACGGTATGGCCCGTTGCCTCATCGAGGCGGAACTGGATGCGGCTCCGCCCGGCCTCGATGCCGCAGATCCGGCCCTCGATCGAGGTCGCTCCACCGAACCGGAGCCGGACCGGATGGCCGACCGGCGCGTCGATGGCGCCTTCGACGGCCGCGCCGCCCTGCGACAGGTCGAGGAGGCGGCGGGGCATGGACACGCCGGCGACGACGAGTTCGACCGGCAGATCACACGTGATCCGCTCGAAGCTTCGCCGCTCGCCAGCTTTTCCGATCGCGGCGAGAAACTCTTCGACCTCGCCGCGCAGCCGGCCAGCCTGGCCGGTGAGGCCCTCGGCGGAACGGAGCACCTGGGTGGCCGCGGAACCGGTCGCACCGCTGGCCTCGTTCACCGCGACCATGTTCTGTGTCACGTCCTGCGTGCCCGCGGAAACCTCGGCCGCGCTGCGGGCGATGGACTGGGTCGCTTCCGCCTGCTCATTCACCGTCTGGGCGATGGCGCCGGAGGCCTGCTCGACCGCCGCGATGGTGGTGCAGACCTGCGACATGATCCCCGCAGCCTCACGCGCGGTCGCCTGGATCATGCCGATCCGCTCCGCGATCTCACCGGTGGCACGGGCCGTCTGGGTGGCGAGCTGTTTCACCTCGTTGGCGACGACGGCGAAGCCCTTGCCGGCCTCGCCCGCGCGGGCGGCCTCGATGGTCGCGTTGAGCGCCAGGAGATTGGTCTGACTGGCGATCCCATTGATCAGATTGACGATCGTCCCGATGCCGTCGGCCGCCTCGGCGAGGCCGGTGACGGTATCGCCGGCGCGAGCGGCTTCGCGTACGGCCTCCTGGGTCGTCTCCGTCGCGCGGCCGACCTGGCGCGTGATCTCCTGCACCGTGGCCAGCAACTGCTCGGACGCGGCGGCGACCATGGCGACATTGCCGGATGCCTGCTCCGAGGCGGTGAGGACGGCTCCGGCGCGTTGTGACGTGCTCTCGGCGGCTTCGTGCATCGACCGCGCCGTCCCCTGCAGCCCCTCCGCGGCGGTCGATACCTCCTTCAGGCTGCCGGTGACCGCGGCGTTGAAATCGGCCGTCAGTTGTTCCAGCGCCGCCGCCCGACGCTCCTTGGCGGTGGCTTCAGCGACCCGCTCAGCTTCCAGCTTCACGCGCTGGACGACACTGGCCCGCAGCGTCGCGAGCGATTCCGCCATGCGCCCGATCTCCGAACCATCACGCAACTCCGGCACGGAGATGTCGAGCCGCCCCTCGGCGAGGTCGAGGATCGCCTTCGTGATCTGGCCCACCGGGCGCAAGCTGCGGGCGATCGCCCAGCCGATCGCGATCATGCCGCCGAGCAGCACCGCGACGACGAGCGCGATCTCTCCGGTAAGGCTCCAGAAGGTCCGGTCGATATCGTCGACATAGACGCCCGTGCCGATCACCCAGCCCCAGGGCTCGAAGGCGACGACGAACGAGGATTTTGCGACCGGGCGGCTCGTCCCAGCCCGCGGCCAGGTATAGTTCAGGAAACCCTCGTGGCTCTGGCGCGCGATGTCCGTGGCACGGACGAAGACAGCGATCCCGTTCGGGTCACGGATCCCGTCCGCGGACTTGCCGACCAGTGCCGCGTTCGGATGGGCCAGAATGGTCCGCGAAAAATCATTGACCCAGATGTAGTCATTCTCGCCATAGCGCAGACCGCCGATGACCTTGAGCGCCGCCTGCTGCGCCGCCGCCTCCGTCATCTCGCCGCTCTGGGCGCGGTGCTGGAAGTCCGCCGCGATCGACGCCGCAGCCTGCCCGAGATTGCGCAGCCGTGCGTGGTTGGCATCGACCATGCTGCCGTGCAGAAAGCCGAGACCGGCCCCCGTCAGCAACAGCAGCGACGCAGCGCCGAGCAGAACAAGGGCGTAGATGCGACGCACGATCGACATACGGGCGAGCAGGTTCATCGGGGCACCTCCGGGCGGAAGATCTATCATCGAGCCCTGAACGTCCCATTAAGCCGCCCATCCCGCCGTCAGTCCCGCGCGCTGAGCCCCGCCGCCGAGAAGCCCCCGTCCACCGCCAGCACGTGGCCGCTGATGAAGCTCGCCTCGTCACTGGCCAGGAACAGAGCCGCTCCGGCGATTTCTTCGGGGGCGGCATAGCGGTGCATCGGCGTCACCCGCACCCAGGCGGCGCGGATCGCTGCGTCGTGCATCGCGGCCACCAACGGCGTATCGACCGGGCCGGGGGCCAGGGCGTTCACCCGTACGCCCCGCGGCGCCAGCTCGGTCGCCATCACCTGCGTCAGCGTCACCA
>JAJZFF010000339.1 GCA_021805485.1 Pseudomonadota bacterium | reverse complement strand
CCTGCCGCCCCTCCCGCAAGCAGGCGGCGATGGCCTCGCAGAACACCTCGGTCTTGCCCGCGCCGGTAACGCCCTCGAGCAGCGTGACCTCGAACCGCCGTGCGGCGACCGAGGCGCGCAGGGCGGTGGCGGCCTCTTCCTGTGCCGCCGACAGCGCGGGCGGCGCGTGGTCGGGGTTGGGCAGCGGAACAGACGGATCCCGCACGGCGGGGCGCAGCAGCCCAGCATCGGCAAGCCCGCGCACCACGGCAGCGCCGGTGCCGGCCGCGGCGGCGAGCTCGGCGGTGGTCGGGCGGTCGAGCGTCGCGAGCGCATCGAGCACGCGCTGGCGCGTGGCGGTGATCCGCCCGGACGGCGCTGCGCCCGCCGCCCAGCCGGCGCGCGGGGCGGGCGGGTCGAGCAGGCCGGTCTTGAGGGCGAGGGCGAGCACCTCGCCGCGCGGCGCCATGGTGTATTGCGCGACCCAGTCGATGAAGCGGCGGAGCGGGCCGGGCAGGGCAGGGGTGGCGATAACGGCGTGCAGCGTCTTCAGCCGGGCCGGCGCGATGCCCGGCTCCGGCGCGTCGTCCCACACCACGCCATGCACGATGCGCCGGCCGAGCGGCACGGTGACGACGGCGCCCGGCGGCGGCGCCTCGCGCGCCTCATAGGTGAAGGCGGCATCGAACGCGTAGGGCAGCAGGACGGAGACCAGCGCCATCAGGCGCGGGCCGGGTCAGACGTTGAAGCGGAACAGCAGGACGTCGCCATCCTGGACAATATAGTTGCGCCCCTCGATTCGCAGCTTGCCGGCCTCGCGCGCGCCGGCCTCGCCGTTGCAGGCGACGTAGTCGTCATAGGCGATGGTTTCGCAGGCGATGAAACCGCGCTCGAAATCGCCATGGATCACGCCCGCCGCGGCGGGGGCGGCGGTGCCGCGCGTGATCGTCCAGGCGCGGGTCTCCTTCGGGCCGCAGGTGAAATAGGTGATCAGGCCGAGCAGGTCGTAGCCGGCGCGGATCACCCGGTCGAGCCCGGAATCGGCGAGGCCGAGGCCTTCGAGGAATTCCTCGCGCTCGCCGGCCGGAAGCTGCGCCACCTCGGCCTCGATCGCGGCGGAGACGATGACATGCGCCGCCCCCTGCGCCGCCGCCATCTCGGCGACGCGGGCCGACTGCGCGTTGCCGGTCGCGGCCGAGGCTTCCTCGACGTTGCAGACATAAAGAACCGGCTTGGCGGTGAGCAGCTGCAGCCGGCGCACCGCCTCCTCCTCGCCAGCGGGAATCGCGGTGCGGGCGGGCCTTCCGTCTTCGAGGACTTTCAGAAGCGGCTCGATCAGGGCGAGCTCGGCGGCGGCGGCGCGGTCGTTGCCGCGCGCCTTCTTCTGCAGGTTGGGCACGCGCTTCTGCAGGCTTTCGAGATCGGCCAGCATCAGCTCGGTCTCGACCGTGTCGGCATCGCGCAGCGGGTCGATATGCCCCTCGACATGGGTGATGTCGTCATCCTCGAAGCAGCGCAGCACGTGGATGATGGCATCGACCTCGCGGATATTGGCGAGGAACTGGTTGCCGAGACCCTCGCCCTTCGCCGCCCCGCGCACGAGGCCGGCGATGTCGACGAATTCGAGGCTGGTGGGAACGGTCTTCACCGACTTGCCGATCTTCGCCAGCACGTCGAGCCTGGGGTCGGGCACGGCGACGCGGCCGACATTCGGCTCGATCGTGCAGAACGGATAATTCGCCGCCTGCGCCGCGACGGTCGCGGTCAGCGCGTTGAACAGGGTCGACTTGCCGACATTGGGCAGGCCGACGATGCCGCAGTTGAAACCCATCTCAGGCGGTGTCCTTGGTCAGGAGGGCGACTTTCGTCATGAAATCTTCCGGCTTGCCGGCGGCGAGCAGGGGGGCGGCGTCGGAGACGGCTTCGAGCGTGTCGACCAGCCAGTCCTCGTCCGTCTTCGCGAAATTGCCGAGCACATGGCCGTGCACCCGCGCCTTGTCGCCCGGATGGCCGATGCCGAGGCGCACGCGCCAGTAGTCCTGGGTGCCGAGCGTGCGGTCGATGCTGCGCAGGCCGTTATGGCCGGCCGCGCCGCCGCCGCGCTTCACCCGCACCTTGCCGGGGATCAGGTCGAGCTCGTCATGAAAGACGGTGACGGCGTCCGGCGGCAGCTTGAAGAAGGCGCTGGCCGGCTGCACCGCGCGGCCCGACTCGTTCATGTAGGTCAGCGGCTTGAGCGCGACGATCTTCTCGCCGCCGACGCTGCCCTCGCTCACCAGGCCGGAAAAGCGCTTCCGCCACGGCGCGAAGCCGTGGCGGTCGGCGATCACGTCGATCGCCATGAAGCCGATATTGTGACGGTTCCGCGCCATCCCGGGTTCGGGATTGCCGAGGCCGACCCACAGCTTCATGGCGAGGGTTCCGCGATATTACTTCTTGCCGCCCTTGGCAGCGCCCTTGGCGGCACCCTTGGCCGGCGCGGCGGCGGCACCCTCGGCCGGGGCCGCCTCGGCCACCACGGTCGGCCGCGCGCT
>JAJZFF010000013.1 GCA_021805485.1 Pseudomonadota bacterium | reverse complement strand
GGGACGCGAAGGTGGTGGAATTCTTCCGCCGGCTCGGCCGCACCCGCCACGGGCTGGACCCCTCGATCGGCCGCGCGAGCGGCGCCGAGGCGGTGGCGCTGCAGCAGGCGGAGGGGCTCGTGGGCCCGCTCACGCGCACGCCGATCGGCGGGTTCGCCGACCTGCGCAATGTCTATGGCGCCTCGCGCGCGCACACCGCGTTCGACGAGGCGTTCCACACCGCCGATCTGCGCGCCGCCTCCGGCCGGTTCGGCTGGTACCGCATCCCGGCGCTCGGCGTGTTCCTCTGGCGGCTGAAGAGCTTCGCGCTCGGCCCGGTGACGCCGGTCGCGGTCGCCGGCTGCCCGGGCTGGTACAGCTTCGACCCGACCGGGCGCGGCGGGCCGCTGTTCGCCGCCGGCCGGGCGGCCAATGCCTATGGCGATGCCTGGGTCTCGCCGGCGGAGGCGGACCTGCCGACGCCGATCGCGGCTCCGATGCTGGGCGCGGCGAGCGGGCTGTATCCGGCCTCGCTCTCGGTGGCGCTGGCCACCACCGCGCCGCCGGACAGCCAGACCGTCGCCGCGGACCGGCTTTTGCTGCGTCCGGCGCAGGGGAAGTTCGCGCTGCTGGACGCGGTGCCGGCGGGGGCCGCGGTGCAGGCCAGCTACCATTACGGCTTCTCCTCCGAGATCGGCGCCGGCCCGTTCGATCGCCGCCTCGGCGCGCTCGCGATCGCCACGCCCGCGCCGCTGGCGGATGCCGCCGGCGGCGGCGCGCTCGCCGCAGTGCCGGGGGCGGGGACGCTGCGGCTCGATTCTTCGCTGACCTGGTCCGAGGTGCCGGACGTGGCGGTAGCCGGCGCGCTGACGCTGCAGGCGGCGAACCAGGAGCGGCCGCTGCTGCGCCTGGTCGGGCGGGCATCGGCGTGGGTCCTCACCGGCGCGCCCGGCAGCACGCTGACGCTGGACGGGCTGTTCCTCAGCGGCGCCGACATCGTGCTGCGCGGTGCGTTCGACAGCGTGACGCTGAGCTGCTGCACGCTCGATCCGGGCAGCGCGGCGCCGCACGGCGCGCCGGGGGGGCCGTACGCAGCCGCCGCCGACGGGCACGCGCTGGTGCCGACGCGGCTGTGGGTGGAGGGCACGGTGCGCCAGCTCGTCGCCGACCGCTGCATCCTCGGCCCCATCGCCACGCGCGCCGGCGGGCTGATCGAGAGTCTCGCCGTCAGCAACAGCATTCTGCAAGCGGTGCCGGCCGGCGGGGCGGCGATCGCGCTGGCCGATGGCAGCGTCAGCCTGTCGCGCGTGAGCGTGCTCGGCCGGCTCGATCTGCACCGGCTGCAGGCGAGCGAGTGCATTCTGCAGGATCGCGCCGTGGTCGACGACACGCAGGATGGCTGCGTGCGCTTCTCGGCCTGGGCCGATGGCAGCGTGCTGCCGCGCAAATACGAGTGTGTGCGCATCCCGCCGGCCGCGCCGCTGTTCGTCTCCACCGATATCGGCGAGCCCGGCTACGCGCAGCTGCTGGCGATGGCGGATGCGCAGATCCTGCCGGTGCCGGACCCGTCGCGCGGGGCGCCGGCGCTGATCTCCACCGGCGCCGAGGACGGCGCCGAGATGGGGGCCTTCGCGCGCGAGAAGACGCCGATCAAGACGCGCGCATTGCTGCTGAAGTTCCAGGAATACATGCCGGCCGGCCTGGTGCCGGTACTCATTCCGGTAACGTGAGAATCGCCGCGCGGCGCGCGGCCAGCGAGGGACCGAGCCATGGCGAGCGATCGCAGCAGAACGACCGACGATGTCCGCGAAGCCTATCGCGGCGTGGTCGCGCAGCAGGGGCGGGTGATCCTCGACCGGGATTTCAACGCGTCGGAATCGCTGCTCAGCGCGCGTACCGCGGCGGATGCGCTGGACTTCGTCGGCCCCTGCGGCACGCCGGACGACGGCTTCGCCATCAGCCCGCCCGCCAAGAGCCCGCCCGCGCCGCCGCTGTGGACGCCGCCGGCGCCGCTGCCCGCGCCCAGCCCGCACCGGTTCGACCTCCGGGTCAGCCCGGGGACGATGTATGTCGGCGGCCAGCGCGCCGTGCTGGCGGAGGGCGAGACGGCGCTGAGCTACGCCTATTTCGACCAGCCGGACTGGATCGCGCCGGACGATCCGCTGCCGGCGATCCTGGTCGCCGCCGCGGGCAACGAGGTCATGCGCTTCGAGCTCAAGCACCGCTTCGAGCTGGTCTATCTCGAACTGTCCGAGCAGGAGGTGAGCGCGGTCGAGGATCCCGACCTGCTCGACGTCGCGCTCGGCGGCCCGGACACGACGCAGCGCACCCGCCTGCGCCGGCGCATCCGCCGCCTGCCGGCGCTGAGCGCGGATTGCGCCGCTTCCTGGGCGGATGCGGCCGGGCTGTGGCGCGAGCGCGACGGGCTGGTGCTCGATCCGCGTGATCTGCATCTGGCTCCGCTGGTGCGGTTGCAGGTCGGCTTCACCCAGGATGCGGGCGCGGCCAATCCGTGCGATCCGATCGCCACCGGC
>JAJZFF010000372.1 GCA_021805485.1 Pseudomonadota bacterium | reverse complement strand
CGGAGCCCGCCACTCGCAGCCCTCGAGCAGTGTGGCAAGTTGCGCCGGGCTCAGCGACATCAGCGCGGTCCCGCTTTGCGGCCAGGCAAACGCGCCCCGTTCCAGCCGCCTGGTCAGCAGGCACAACCCCACCCCGTCATGCCAGAGCAGCTTGATCTGTCCGGCACGCCGGCCGCGGAATGCGTAGACCGCACCATCAAACGGGTTCCCGCCAAAGACCTGCTGGACCAGCATCGCCAGCCCGTCCAGCCCCTTCCTCATGTCCGTCCGGCCGCAGGCAAGATAGACCCGGACACCCGCGCCGGGTGCGATCATGCGTCCCTCAGCGCCGCCAGCACCCGGCTCAATGCCGCCTGGCTCACCCCGGCGCCGACACGCAATCCCACCCCGTCCGGCAGCGTGATCTCGATCGTCTCCATCGCCGTCGACGCTGCCGCCAAGCCCAACGCCGGCGCAGTCCCGCTTACCACCGCCCGCGCAAAGCCCGGCACCAGCGGCGCCGCTTCAGCCAGATCGCCATCCCGATATTGTCGCCGCCACGTGCTCAGTTGCCCGCTGCTGATCTCGTGCTGACGGCACAGTGCCGAAACCATCACGCCGGGCGCCAAGCTCGCCTCCACAATCGCCCGCTTCACCGACCTCGACCACCGCCGGCGCGCCCCGCGCGTGATCACCTCAACACAGTCCTTCGAAGCATTCCTATGAGATGGGGTAACGGGCCGGTCATCTGGAGATGACGGATTGGGTGGCTGTCCCTCAGAATGATGGTGTGAGTTTGAACGGAGTCAGGATGGTCCTGCTCCAAGCATCATCGAGGGACAACCATGGAGCATTATGCAGGAATTGACGTGTCGTTGGAAAGCTCGGCGGTATGCGTGATCGACGCGACGGGTCGGGTGGTTTGCGAGGGCAAGGTGGCGACGGAACCAGAGACGCTGATCGACTGGCTGCGACAATCAGATGTTGCTTTCGCCCGGATTGGCCTTGAAGCGGGCCCGCTGTCGCAATGGCTATATGCGGGCCTGCGGGAGGCGGGTTTTGCTATTGAGCTTCTGGAGACGCGGCATGTGCCGCGATCGCCAGCAGGAAGAACGAGGACACGATCGTGCTGATGACGCCCGATACGCTGCTCATGGCCTCGAAGCTGCCGAGCAACGTCGCCGCGATGGCCACGGCTCCGGCGGTAACTATGACCACCATAGAATGGCTGAGCGCGAAGAAAAGGCCGACGGTGACAGAGCGCTGCCCCATCTGCATGAGCTTGCGCGTCACATTGTCGATCACGGCGATATGGTCGACATCGACCGCGTGCTGCAGGCCCAGCCCGTAGGTGACGAGTGCGACGCCGAGAGGGCCGGGATTGCCGTGGAAGGCGAGAAAGGCCCAGGCCCAGGCGACGAGGTTCAGGACCCCTGAGCATAGCGTAGATCGATACGAGCCGCGGTCGTAGCGCGCTGTCGGATTCCCGAAAGAGCCTCGAGATGGCGGTTGGCATGAGACTGTCCTGCCGTTGACGTCAAGTGTCACAGCAAGGCTCCTCGAACCGATCTTTCGGTCCAGACCCACCGAGACACCCCGCCCAATGTTCCTGCTCTGACGTCCGTGATGGCAGGTCTCCTGGCTCGTAGCACTCGCCCCCACCGCCTTCCCAGCCGGCCGGGCCAGTGGCTTCTGGAGAGGGCCCGCCACTTACGGTTGCGGGGGAAGCCGCGGCATCGGACCCGAATCCTCACCGCGATCCCTTTTCATCCCCGAGGGGAACCATCGAGACCTGCATAGAAGCCGGCACGCCAGGCCGTCAACGCAAAATCCGACCCTCAGGCGGCGGCGAGCGCCAGCAGGGCCGCGAGTTCGGCGGCGATCTGCGCGGCTCCGAGCACGTCTCCGGTGAAACCGCCGATCTGGCGGCGAGCAAGAAGGCCGGTCAGAGCGGCCGCCGCCGCTGCCGCGAGGACGGGGCAGAGAAGCAACGGCAGGAAGAGCGCGGCGAGGACGAAGCCGGTGATGGCCGCCGCGGCCGCCTGCCCTGCACCTATGCGCAGCGCCGCGGAGTGGCCGAGCCCTTCGGCACGCGCGGCGGGGAGAAGCCGCATCAGGACCGGCAGCGGCGCCCGACTGAGCGCGCCGAGCCCGAGGAGAACGAACAGCGGCGCATGGCCCGGCAGCACCTCTGCCAAGACGACGACGCGGAGGAACAGCGCGAGGCAGAGCGCGATCACCCCATAGCTGCCGACCCTGCTGTCGCGCATGATCTCCAGTTTCCGGGCGCGGTCGCCGCCGCCGCCGAAGCCGTCGGCGAGATCGGCGAGCCCGTCTTCATGTATGCCGCCTGTCGCCACGACGCCCGCCAATACGGCGAGCACCACCGCCGGGAGGGGCTGGAGGCCGAGGCTCTGCGCCAGGAGATAGACCAGCCCCACAATCGCCCCCACCACGGCCCCGGCGAGCGGATAGGCCCAGGCAGCGGCGGAGAGCGTGGGCACCGGGTCGATCCTGCCCATCGGCAGGCGCGTCAGCAGCATCAGCGCCAGGCGCGCCTCGTCCACTCGGGACTGGATCCAAGAGCAGCTCATCCGGCCGAGATCCCGGCCTCGGCGAAGGTCGCCATGCCGTCATGGGCGGCAAGGGCCGCCCGCAGCACGCCCAGCGCCACCGCCGCGCCCGAGCCCTCGCCGAGGCGCATCCCGAGATCAAGGACGGCCTTCTTGCCGATGGCCGAAAGTAGCTTTCGGTGCCCCGGCTCGGCGCTGGCGTGGCCGACCATGCAGTGGTCGAGTGCGCCGATGCCAAGCGGCGCAAGCATGGCCGCGGCGGCGGTGCAGATGAAGCCGTCGAGCATCACAGGGATCCGCGCTGCCCGCGCGGCGAGGACCGCCCCGCAGATCGCCGCCTGCTCGCGCCCGCCAAAGGCCGTGAGCGTGGCAAGCGGGTCGCCGAGGGCGGCGGCATGGCGCTCCATCCCCGCCTCGATGACCTGAGCTTTGATCGCGATCTTGTCGGCATCCGCGCCGGTGCCGGGACCGACCCAGTCCCAGGCCGTGCCGCCGAAGGAGGCGCGGGCCTGTGCGGCCGCCACGGTCGAGTTGCCGATCCCCATCTCACCTAGCAAAAGGACATTCGCGCCGGTGTCGACCGCCGCCGCCCCGCGGACCATGGCGTCAAGCACCTCGGCCTCGGTCATCGCAGGACCTTCGGTGAAATCGCCGGTCGGGCGGTCGAGGTCGAGCGCCACGATCGAGAGATCCGCGCCACTCACCCGGCAAAGCTGGTTGATTGCAGCGCCGCCGCGCATGAAGTTCGCCACCATCTGGGCGGTAACCTCCTGCGGGAAGGGGTTTACGCCCTGCCGGCAGATGCCATGGTTGCCGGCGAAGACCACCGCCTGCGCACGGTCCAGCACTGGGCGCGAGCGGCCCTGCCAGCCGGCCATAAAAATCGCCAGTTCCTCCAGCCGGCCAAGCGCGCCAGGGGGTTTCGTGAGGTTGTCCTGGCGCATCCGGGCGGCGGCGATGCTGGCCGGGTCGGCGGCGGGCAGATCCGCCAGCCGGGCGCGGAGATCGGCAAAAGAGCCGGCGGGGAAAAGCGGCGTTTGCATCATTTCACCTTCAGGGGCAGCCCGGAGACGACGAATTGCACCTCGTCTGCCGCAGCCGCGAGGGCCTGGTTCACCAGCCCCGCCGCATCGCGGAAGGCGCGCGCGAGCGCGTTTTCGGGGACGATGCCGAGGCCGACCTCGTTGGTGACGAAGATCACCGGGCTTTGCTGCGCCGGCAGCGCGGCCAGAAGGGCGTTCAGCTCCGCCTGCCAGTCGCGATCGGTCAGCACGAGGTTCGTCAGCCACAGCGTGACGCAATCGACGAGGCGGGGGCCGTCACCGTCGGTCTCGGTAAGGGCCGCGACGAGGTCGAAAGTCGCCTCGCGCTCGCGCCATTCAGGGCCGCGGCGGGCGCGGTGGTGGGCAATGCGCTCAGCCATCTCGGCGTCGCAGATCTCTGACGTCGCGATATAGCAGGGCCGCCCCGGCAGCGCAGCCACCCGCCCTTCCGCATAGCTGCTCTTGCCCGAGCGCGCGCCACCGGTAATGAGTAGGATCATGCTGCCTCTCCTTTCGAGGTAGCAGAAAACATCATTTTGGCCGAAGGAAAAGGGAGAAAGCCGACTGTGCCGGGGACGGAGACGACCAGCCTGATTCTGATCCGTCATGCGCCCTCGGACGCGGGCGGGCGGCTTGCCGGGCGCAGCGACCCTGCTGCGCGGCTGCCCGGCACCGAGGCGTTGACACGCGCGCGGGCGGCGCTGGCGGCGCTCGGCGCGGCGGAGGCGCGGCTGGTGACGAGCCCCGCCCGGCGCTGCCGGGAGACCGTGGCAGCGCTCCTTCCAGGTCGGGAGGCGGCGCTGGACCCCCGGCTCTGGGAGCAGGATTTCGGCGCCTGGGAGGGGCTGTTGCCCGAGGAACTCCCCGATCTGGGCCCGCTCGGGCGGGCGGAGATCGCTGCGCACCGCGCGCCGGGGGGCGAGAGTTTCCTTGACCTCTGGGCCCGGGTGACACCCGCGCTGGAGGGGCTGACGCAGGGCGGCATGGTCGTTGTCGTTGCCCATGCCGGGACGATCCGCGCAGCGCTCGGGCTCGCACTGGGGGAAGCCCCGGCGGGACTCGGCTTCGAGATCGCGCCGCTGTCGACCACGCATCTGCGGGCACAGCCGGGCGGTGTCTGGTCGATCTGCTTCACCAACCGGGCGCTGGCATGAACGGCATGGAGATCGCCGTCCTCGGCCATTTCGGAGAGTTCCTGCAGGGGCGCATTGGCCCCGGCGGGCCAATGGCGCTGGTCACCGTGCCCTGCGCCTTCCCGGGCCCTTCGCACTGCACCAGCCGGGCGCGCGGGTGCTGAGTAGGGCCGGCGCGGCCGGACTGCTGAGAAGCCTCGGGGGCCGGCCCGAGGGGCGGTTCAGCCTGCGGCTCGACATGCCGGCGGGGGGCGGCGCCGCGGCCTCGACCGCGGTGCGGGTGGCCCTGGCACGGGCGGCAGGGGTCACGGACCCGAAGGCCATCGTGCTGGCCTGCCTCGGCTCCGAGGGGGCGGTCGATCCATTGATGCTGGATTATCCCGAGGGGCTTCTCTGGGCCTCGCGCCCAGGCCGCGTGCTTGCCCGACCGCCAGCGCGGCCGCGAATGGAGATCGTCGGCGGCTTCTTCGGGCCGATGCGGCGGACCGATCCTCGGGACGCGGCATTCCCGGACATCGCCGACCACTCCGACGCCTGGCCCGCCGCTTGCGGCGACCTCGCCGGAGTGGCCGCGCTTGCCTCCGGGTCGGCTCGGCGCACGATCCGCCTGCGCGGCCCGGCGGACGATCCGACCGAAACACCGGCCGCCGCGAAAGGCGCGCTCGGGTTCGTCATCGCCCATACCGGGGCGGCGCGCGGGCTGATCTTCGCGCCGGGAACGGTGCCCGAAACGATGCCCGCCGCCCTTCGCGCCTCAGGCTTCCGCCATATCCTGCGCTTCCGGATCGGGGGCGGAAGATGAGCATGGCGGCGGCAATGGCGGTGGCGCTTGGAGTAGATTGGGGGCTCGGCTGGCCCGATCCGCTCTATCGTCGTATCGGCCATCCCGTGACCTGGATCGGTGCATTGATTGGGCGCTTGGACCGGGACTGGAACACGGCAGGCGCGCGGCCGGGGCGGGACCGGCTGTTGGGGGTCGCGGCGGCGGTTCTGGTCATTGCGGTGACCGTCGCCTTCGCCGCTGCAATCGCGGCGCTGCAGCCCGGCGGCTGGGCAGGGCTGGTGCTGACGGGCGTTCTCGCCTGGCCACTGGTCGCGGCGCGCTCGCTCGACGATCACGTGGCGCGCGTGGCCGAGCCGCTCGGCCGGGGCGACCTGCCCGGCGCGCGGCGCGCGGTCGCGATGATCGTGGGGCGGGACCCGGAGCGGCTCGACTCGGCAGGCGTCGCCCGAGCGGCGATCGAGAGCCTGGCCGAAAACGCCTCCGACGGGATCGTGGCGCCGCTCTTCTGGGGAGCGATCTTTGGCCTGCCCGGGATCGCTGGGTACAAGGCGATTAATACGCTAGATTCGATGATCGGGCACCGCACACCCCGGCACGAGGCCTTCGGCTGGGCCGCGGCGCGGATCGATGATGTGACGAACCTGATCCCGGCACGGCTTTGCGGGCTGATCTTCGCCGCGGTCTCGGCCCGCCCCCGCGCATCGTGCGCGACGATGTGGCGGGACGCGGGCCACCACCGCTCGCCCAACGCGGGCTGGCCGGAGGCGGCGATGGCGGGTGGACTCGGCATTCGCCTCTCAGGCCCCCGGGTCTACGGGGACCGGCTTTCGGACGAGCCTTGGGTGAACGCTGGCGGCGGCGATCCGAATTCGGCTGGCATTTCGGCGGCTCTTGCGCTTTACCGCCGAGCGCTGGCGGCTCTGGCTGCGCTCCTGCTGCTTGCGGCGGCTCTGTGAGGGGATGATGCGCGACCACGGCGGCAATCTGGACGAGGCAATGGCGGGGTTCGGCGGCACGGCCGCGGACTGGATCGACCTGTCGACCGGCATCAACCGCCAGCCTTGGCCGGTGCCGCCACTGCCGCCAGAGGCCTGGACGGCGCTTCCCACCAAGCGCGCACTTGCCGCGCTGATCGAGGCGGCGCGCGGGGTCTGGGGCACCGAGGCGCCTATGGTGGCGCTGGCCGGCGCGCAGGCGGCGATACAGTTGATCCCGCATCTAGCCCCCCCGGGCCGCGCAAGGGTGCTGGCGCCGACCTATAACGAACATGCCGCTGCGCTGCGCGCTGCCGGATGGGCGGTGAAAGAGGTCTCGCGGCTGGAGGAGCTGGCGGGTGCGGACCTCGCCGTGCTGGTCAACCCCAACAACCCCGACGGCCGGCGGATCGAGCCCGAGGCGCTTCTCGCGCTACTGCCGCAGGTTGGGCGGTTGGTGGTGGACGAGAGCTTCGGCGACCCCGATCCGGCGCTTTCCCTCGCCGCGGGCTGTGGCCGGCCCGGGCTGATAGTGCTGCGGTCGTTCGGCAAGTTCTGGGGGCTGGCGGGCGTGCGCCTCGGCTTCGCCATCGGCCCGGCCGCCGATATCGCGGCCTTAGCCGAGCGCGCCGGTCCCTGGGCCCTCTCAGGCCCGGCACTGGAGATCGGCCGGCGCGCGCTTCTTGACACCGCCTGGGCGGAGGCCACGCGCCAGCGCCTCGCCGAGAACGCCCTGCGGCTCGACGCGCTGGTCGCACGCGCGGGGTGGGAGTTGATCGGCGGCACCGGGCTTTTCCGCCTTTACCGCACGCCCGAAGGGACGGCGGCGCAGGCGCGGCTCGCCCGCCATCGGATCTGGTCGCGGATTTTTCCGGCACGGCCGGACTGGTTGCGCCTCGGCCTGCCGGGGAGCGAGGAAGAATGGAAGCGCATGGAAGCGGCGCTCAAGGGCCCGAAGACATTCGGCACCGAAGAGGCGGCGGTGCTTTCGCGTCTCCTCCACTGGCGCCGCGACGTGCGCCACTTCCGCCGCGATCCGGTGCCGGATGAGGTGCTGCGGCGGCTGCGCGTGGCGGTCGACAGCGCGCCCTCGGTCGGCAACGCCCGGCCCTGGCGGATCTTCCGGGTGGAGGATGCTGGGCTGCGCTCGGCCGTGCGTGTGGAATTTGCCCGCTGCAACGGAGCGGCAGCTTCGCTCTATTCGGGCGATCAGGCGCGGACCTACGCCAAGCTCAAGCTCGCGGGCCTTGAGGCCGCGCCGGTACAATTCGCCGTCTTCACCGTGACCGATCCGGACGCAGGGCACGGCCTCGGCCGCCAGACCATGCCGGAAACGCTGCGGCAGTCAACCGCGATGGCGATACATACACTGTGGCTCGCTGCGCGGGCCGAGAACCTCGGGCTCGGCATGGTCTCGATCGTCGAGCCGAAGCGGATGGAGGAGCTGTTCGAGGTACCAGAGGGCTGGGAGTTCGCCGCCTACCTCTGCCTCGGCTGGCCCGCTTTCAGCGACGACACACCGCTTTTGCACCGCAATGGCTGGCAACAGAACTGCGCGACTGACTGGGAGATCCGCTGAGCCGCGCCAGCCGTCACCGCGCGAGCGCGAAGAGGCCGTCGAGATCGAGATGCGCCTCGAGATGCGCGGCGAGCTCGTCGAGCGTCTTCTCCACACCCGCCCGGTAGTCGAGGCCGGAACCCTGCGCACCGAGCCGGTCGAGGAAATCGCGGCGGAAGCCGTCGACCGAGAACATGCCGTGAAGGTAACTCCCCATCACCCGCCCGTCGCCGGACACGGCACCCTCTGGCTGGCCTGCGACCTCGGCGAAGGGCCGGGCACAGTCGGGTCCCCGAGTGCGCCCAATGTGGATCTCGTAGCCATCGAACTCCGCCCCGGTGGCGGTGTGGCGGGCAGAGATGCGGGTCAGCGTCTTGTCCCCGCCCATGATGGTCTCGACGTCCAAAAGACCTAGGCCTGGGCTCTCGCCCGCTGGCCCCTCGATGCCTTCCGGGTCGGCGATCCGCGTCCCGAGCATTTGGAAGCCGCCGCAGATGCCAAGCACCGCGCCACCCCGACGGCGATGCGCGGCGAGGTCGATGTCCCAGCCCTGCGCGCGCAGAAAAGTGAGGTCGCCGCGTGTCGATTTGCTGCCTGGCAGGATCACGAGGTCGGTGTCGCCCGGCAGGGCCTCGCCCGCGCGCAGCATGGTGACGCTGACGGCTGGCTCGGCAGAGAGCGGGTCGAGATCGTCGAAATTGGCGATGCGCGAAAGCGCGAGGCAGACCACCCGGAACGGTCCGCCTTTGGCGACGCGCCCGAGGTCGAGCGCGTCCTCCGCCGGCAGGCGCGAGGCGCCGGGGAACCACGGCAGCACGCCGTAGCCGCGCCAGCCGGTCCTGCCCTCGATCAGGCGGTAGCCAGCCTCGAAGAGCCGGGGATCGCCGCGGAACTTGTTGATCAGAAAGCCCACGACAAGCGCCGCATCCTCCGCGTCGAGCACGGTCTGGGTGCCGACGACCTGGGCGATCACCCCGCCGCGGTCGATGTCTCCAGCCAGCACCACCGGCACGTCGGCGGCGCGCGCGAAGCCCATGTTGGCAATGTCGCCCGCGCGCAGGTTCACCTCTGCCGGGCTGCCCGCGCCTTCGACGAGTACGAGATCGTGGGCCGCCTTGAGGCGGTTGAAGGATTCGAGCACCGGCGCCATCAGCTCGGGCTTGCGCCGGGAATAGTCCCGCGCCCGCATGGTGCCGATGCGGCGGCCCTGAACGATCACCTGAGCGCCGAGGTCGGTTTCGGGTTTGAGCAGGACCGGGTTCATATCGGTCACCGGCTCCAACCCCGAGGCAAGCGCCTGAAGCGCCTGGGCGCGGCCGATCTCCCCCCCGTCGGCGGTCACGGCTGCGTTGTTCGACATATTCTGCGGCTTGAACGGCGCCACCGTCAGCCTGCGCCGCCGCGCCGCGCGGCACAGCCCCGCGACCAGCATCGACTTGCCCACATTCGAGCCGCAACCCTGGATCATCAGCGCCGGCATCGCGCGCTCCCCACCCCGTTTATCAAGTTCATCTTGCTCGTGGCCCAAATTTCCCGGCGCAGTGCCCTCTGACGTTCAGTACTCCACCCCCGCCTGCGCCTTGATTCCGGCGCGGAACGGGTGCTTGACCAGCGTCATCTCGGTCACAAGGTCGGCAGCCTCGATCAGCCCCTCGGCGGCGTTACGGCCGGTGAGGACGACATGGGTCATCTCGGGCTTCTCCTCGCGCAGGAAGGCGATCACGGCCTCGATGTCGAGGTATTCGTAGCGCAGCGCGATGTTGATCTCGTCAAGAAGGACCATACGGATCGAGGGGTCACGGATCAACTCCTTGGCCTTTTCCCAGCCGGCCTCGGCGGCAGCGATGTCGCGGGCGCGGTTCTGGGTTTCCCAAGTGAAGCCCTCGCCCATGGCGTGGAACTGGCACAGATCCCCGAAATGCTCGGTCAGGAGCCGTCGCTCACCCGTGTCCCAGGCCCCCTTTATAAACTGGACGACCGCGCAGGGCATGCCATGGGCGATGCAGCGCAGGATCATCCCGAACCCGGAGGAGGACTTGCCCTTGCCGGGGCCGGTGTGGACGATGATCAGGCCCTTCTCGCCGATCTTCTCCGCCATCATCCGGTCGCGCGCGGCCTTGATCTTGGCCTTCTTGGCGGCGTGCTCTTCCTCGCTGACGGGTTTGCGGCCCATTGCGTCGCTCCTTGTTCTTGACAACAGGCTGCATCCTGCCACACCTGACGCCATGCTGGTGCCCGGCTTGCGTCGGGCCTAAGAGGGAATGCGACAGGGGGAACCCCGAGCGCAGCCGCCCCCGCGACCGTGACCGGAGAGGTCGCCCGATGCCACTGGTCCGCGGACCGGGAAGGCGGGCGTCCGCAGGGCCGAGAGGCTTATACCCGTTAGCCGGGAGACCTGCCAGCAGCAAAACTGACCGGGCGGCCGGGGTGCGCTGCGACCGACGGTGATGTGGCATTCTGGCCCGTCCTCGTCTCGCATGCCCCCAGGGCCGCCGCCAACCGAGAGGACCCGATGGGCACGACGCTCCATGTCTGCATCACCTGCCGCGCCGGGCAAGAGCCGGTGGAGGGGATGCCCTGCCTCGGCGCGCGCCTGCTAGCCGCGCTTCAGGCCGGGGACTGCCCCGAGGGCGTCACGATCCGCCCGGTCGAGTGCCTGTCTGCCTGCAATACCGGCGCCGCCGTCGCGCTCTCCGCCCCAGGGCGGTGGAGTTATATCTACGGCCGGCTGGCCCCCGAGGATGCGCCCGACATCCTCGGGGGCGCCGCAGCCTATGCCCGCGCGCCGAACGGCCTCGTGCCCTGGCGCGAGCGGCCCGTGATCTTCCGCAAGCAATCCATCGCAAGAATCCCCCCGCAGGAACCCGCGCCATGAACGACCTCGCCAAGATACCCGTCACCGTCGTCACCGGCTTTCTCGGCGCCGGCAAGACCACGCTGATTCGCCACCTTATGGCCAATCCGGGTGGCCGTCGCCTCGCCGTGCTGGTCAACGAATTCGGCAGCCAGGGGGTGGACGGCGAGATTCTGAAAAGCTGCGCCGATGA
>JAJZFF010000618.1 GCA_021805485.1 Pseudomonadota bacterium | reverse complement strand
TGCACCTGGCCGCGATCGGCCAGCACCGGCGGCAGGTCGGGCGGAAAACGCAGACTGACCCGCACACCCTCCCCCGCGCCGCCGGCCAGTGCGAGCGCGATCGCCTCCTCGATCATCCCAGCCACCGGTTCCGCGCGCAGCGTCGGCCCGGTGCCCGGCGCGAACGCGCGCAGGCGGTGGATGATCTGCGCGGCCCGTGCCGTCTGCGCGGCGGCACGCGCCAACGCCTCACTGGCGCGGGCCAGATTCGGCGCCCGGGCGTCCAGCAGGCGTTCGGCGGCGCGGATGTAATTCGCGGTCGCTGTCAGCGGCTGGTTGAGCTCGTGCGCCAGCGCCGCGCCGAGCTGGGCCATCGTCCCGAGCCGCGCCATCTGCGCCATGCCGAATTGCAGTTCCTGCAGGCGCGCGCGGCTCTGCTGCGCCTCCGTCAGGTCGCGAATGAAACCCGTGAACACGCGCCGGTCGCCCGTCACCGCCTCGCCCACCGCGAGTTCCATCGGGAACGTGCTGCCGTCCCGCCGCCGGCCCACGACGATGCGGCCGATGCCGATGATCCGCCGCTCGCCGATGGCGCGGTAGCGCGCCAGAAAGCTGTCGTGCTGGTCGCGATAAGGCGCGGGCATCAGCAGGCTGACGTTGCGGCCGAGCACTTCGGCGGCGGCATAGCCGAACAACCGCTCCGCCGCGCGGCTGAACCGCTCGATGATGCCGGTCTCGCCGATCACCACCATCGCGTCCGGCACCGTCGCGAGGATCGAACGAAGCTGGGCCTCGTCGTCCCCACGGACGACCGGGAGGCGGGGCGCCGCGGCGCGGCCGCGCCGGCGGGAGCGGCGCATGCTCAGTCGACGGCCGAAGCGGGCACGGCGGCAGTCAGCACCAGGCGGACCAGGTCGGGCAGGCTGCGCACGCCGAGTTTCTCCATCACCCGGGCGCGGTGCACCTCGATCGTGCGCGGGCTGGCGCCCAGGGTCTGCGCGATCACCTTGTTGGGATGACCGGCCACCAGCTCGTCCAGCACTTCGCGCTCGCGCGGCGTGAGGGTGGCCAGGCGCGCGGCGGCTTCGGCGGCGGCCATCTCGGTCGCCCGCGCGCGCTCCTGCGTGGCCAGCGCCTGGCGCACGACCGCGAGCAGATGGTCCTCGGAGAACGGCTTCTGCAGGAAATCGACCGCCCCGGCCTTCATCGCCTGCACCGCGAGCGGCACGTCCGCATGCCCGGTCATCACCACCACCGGCAGCGGCAGACCGAGATCGGCGAGCCGCCGCTGCAAGCCAAGCCCGTCGAGGCCAGGCATCCGCACGTCCGTCAGCACGCAGCCGGGGGCGAGATCGGGCACGGCCGCAAGCAGCGCCTCCGCCGAGACATGCGTCCGGACCGCGTGCCCCGCGGTTTGCAGCAGGAAGGCAAGGGAATCGCGCACTGCCGCATCGTCATCGACGACATGCACGACCGGCGGCGGTTCGGTCCCGGTCATGGCGTTGTCATTGCCGTGCGGTGGAGCGGGGCAGGGCGGGGGCATCGGTACTTTTCCGTACGTAGCGGTGCGAATTCCGGATTGCCCGCACGGACGGTAAACCGACGCTCAGCCTCAAGGGCAACGGGGAGAGGACAGGATGTTCGCTTCATTGCAGACCATCGACACACGCTCTGGACCAAGGCCCGCATCGATCGCCTGGTCCCCCCGCGGTTCCTCCACCATTGCGGCTCGACCGGCGCGGCGGGCGGAGACCCATCCCCTTGAAGCCCTCGAACCCGGCGCCTCCACCCTGTGCATGGAGAAGGACCACGAAATCTACCGCCAGGGCGATCCCGCCGCGTTCTGCTATCGCATCCTGAGCGGCACCGTGCGAACGGTCAAGCTGATGGAGGACGGGCGCCGGCAGGTGTCGGAATTCCTGCTCCCCGGCGACTTCTTCGGCCTCGACGCGCTGGACGAGCACGATCTGGCCGCCGAGGCGGTGAGCGCGACGGTGCTGCGCCGCTACGCCCGGCGGGCCGTCGAAGCCCTGGCCGACGACGATCCGACCGTCGCACGGGCGCTGCGCGGCCTGGCCGGCACCAAGCTGCGGGCGGCGCGCGAGCAGATGATGCTGCTGGGACGCAAGACCGCGGTGGAACGGATCGCGAGCTTCCTGAGCGACATGACCGCGCGCATGCCGCATGGCCAGGACGGGCGGATCGCACTGGCGATGGGCCGGGCCGATATCGCCGATCACCTTGGCCTCACGATCGAGACCGTGTGCCGCACCCTCGCCTGCCTGCGGCGTGACGGGGTGATCGAGATGGCGCGGGAGGCGGTGACGATCCGCGATGCCCGCTCCCTGCACGCTCTGGCCTGCGACCCGCGGCACTGAGCCGGTCTGGCGGGGCCGGCCCGCCCGGGCCGGTCGCGCGAAAGGCTTTGACTTGCGCGCCGCGACATGATGAACGGCGTGGATGCGGCAGAAGTGGCATACATTCGTCCTGCACAGCGCGCTGGCCTTCGCCATCGCGCTTTCCGCCGCCGCCGCCCG
>JAJZFF010000141.1 GCA_021805485.1 Pseudomonadota bacterium | reverse complement strand
AGCTTCCCGTTGTCGTCCACAATGTGAATGGCGGTGTCTTTGTCCGAAATGTCCAGTCCTGCGTAGTGCGCCATGATTACCTCCCTCGGCTCCAACAAGCGGACCACCCGCTCGCTTCGCGCCCCAGTTTGACAGATCAAACCGCCGGATCGCGATCACCGCATGTGGAAAGAACCTTCGCCTGGCTCGGCAGATGCCGGCGCCTCGCAAAGGATTTCGAGGCAACCGTTACCAGCGCCACCGCATGGCTCTTCCTCGCCCATATCCGCCTGCTCACAAGGAAAATCACACTCCGATCTCAACCGATAGCCGCTCTACCATTCAGATTCAGGCTCTAAGCTTGCCGACTGGTCGCGCATCCTTTCAAAGAGCGTGGTCTTCAGTTCAGTGGCCCGTCGGGGCGAAGCAGATCGAAGCATCAAACAGTAGGAAGAAATTGCCGCTACGACCTTTCAGACACCCAAGCTACATCGCGGGAGAACTGGCCGAATACATCGAGGCCAACAAGATAAGACACGTCCGAGGCGCCCCGATGCACCCCCAGACCCAGGGCAAGATCGAGCGCTGGCACCAGACCCTGAAAAACCGCATCCTCTTGGAAAACTACTTCCTGCCCGGTGACCTCGAGGCCCAGATCAAGGCCTTCGTCGAAAACTACAACCACCGGCGCTATCACGAAAGCCTGAACAACGTGACGCCCGCAGACACCTACTTCGGCAGGGCCCCGGCCATCATCAAGCAGCGCGAAAGGATTAAACGGAAGACCACCGAGCATCGGCGCATGCAACACCGCAAGCTTGCCGCATAACATCAAACCCCAGACGAGGCCCGTTCTCCGCTAATCCACGCCGCGAATTGAGCCATATGTTCTGACGACGGACAGTTCAGAGTGCACGCTCGCCTGATCGCGCGACGTGACCTCGAGCAGTTTGATCTCACACGACAGCGCCACCTCTGGCATTCTGGAGTAGCAGCAAAGGGTGGGTGAACGAACCCGCTTCCGTCAGCCGTAAGCTGCCCGGCAGAAATCCCCTGTGGATCGACGCCGGATGTTGATCCCGCGAAAGCGAGTTGCATCAGCCACTTGGAATGCGGATCGGCGACGGGACCCCAGGCCGATCCACAGCCGTTGGCCCCGACCCCCGGGCCAGATTGGGCCGCAATTATATTGCGTTGTATAAATCTTTATTGTCTAGGATATAATTTTAATATCTGGAATATGACTTTATTATCTAGGATACAACTTTATTTTCCGTCTACAGCAATAATCGGTTGCGATGATCGATTATTCTACGGTTACCGATTTCGCAAGATTGCGAGGCTGATCGACATCGGTACCCTTGAGTACGGCCACGTGGTAGGCGAGAAGCTGAACCGGTATCGCGTAGAGAATGGGCGCGACGAATGGATCGCACTCGGTGATGATGATGGTCCGGTTCGCGATGCCGGCCAGGCGGGCGGCGCCGGCCTTGTCGCTGAACAGTATGATCCGTCCGCCGCGTGCCGCGGCTTCCTGCAGGTTGGAGGCGGTTTTTTCGAAAAGCGGGCCGGAGGGCAGCACGGCGATGACCGGCACCGAGGGGTCGATCAGAGCGATCGGCCCGTGCTTCATTTCGCCGGCGGGGTAGCCCTCGGCATGGATGTAGCTCAGCTCCTTCAGCTTCAGCGCTCCTTCGAGGGCGAGCGGCATCATCGAACCGCGGCCGAAGAACAGCACGTCGCGCGCATCGCGAATGTCTTCGGCGAGAGCGCGGATGTCTGCGTCATCGGCGAGGAGCTGGGCCATCTTGCCGGGAAGCTCCATCAGGGCGGCTACGAGCGGCGCGATTTCGGCATCGCGCCGTGCGCCGCGGGCGCGGGCGAGGGCGAGGGTAAAGCCGGCGAGCACGGCGAGCTGCGCGGTGAAGGCCTTGGTGCTGGCAACACTGATTTCCGGGCCGGCGATGGTTTCCAGCATCAGGTCGCACTCGCGCGCCATCGTGCTTTCCGGCACGTTGACCACCGACATCACCTTGCAGCCCTGGCGCTTCATGTAGCGCAGTGCTGCCATGGTGTCGGCGGTTTCGCCGGACTGGCTGATGACAAGGCCGAGCCCGGCGGGGTCGAGCGGCGGTTCGCGGTAGCGGAACTCGCTGGCGACATCGGCATCGACCGGAATCCGCGCGATCTCCTCCAGCCAGTACCGCGCCGTCAGCCCCGCATAGAAGGCCGAGCCGCAGGCTGACATGGTGATGCGCGGGATGGCGGCGAGATCGACCGCGAGATCCGGCAGGACCGGCAGGCGGGTTGCCGGGTCGATCATGCGGTTCAGTGTGTCGCCGATGATCGCAGGGTTCTCGTGCAGCTCCTTTTCCATGAAATGGCGGAAATTGCCCTTGCCGATGGACGCGCCGGTCAGGCGGGTCAGCTTGATCTCGCGGGCGATCGGGTTGTTCGCGGCGTCGCGGAATTCGGCGCCGGTGCGCGAGACGATCACCCAGTCGCCATCGTCGAGATAGGCTATGCGGCGGGTGAGCGGCGCGAGGGCGAGCGCGTCGGAGCCGAGATACATTTCGTCCTCGCCGAAGCCGACCGCGAGGGGGGCGCCGCGCTGCGCGCCGATGATCAGCTCGGGGTGGCCGGCGAAGATCAGCGCCAGCGCATAGGCGCCTTCGAGCCGGGCGAAGGCGGCGGCGGCGGCCTCGACCGGGGCGAGGCCGCGGGCGAGATGCAGGTCGACGAGCTGGGCGACGGTTTCGGTGTCGGTCTCGGTGGAGAAGATCTGACCGGCGGCCTCGAGCTCGGCGCGCAGTTCGGCATGGTTCTCGATGATGCCGTTATGCACCACGGCGACGCGGGCGGTGCCGTGCGGATGGGCATTGCCCTCGGTGGGTGCGCCATGAGTCGCCCAGCGTGTGTGGCCGATGCCGGTGGTGCCGGCGAGCGGCGCGGAGGCGAGGGCGGCGGCGAGATTGGCGAGCTTGCCCTCGGCCCGGCGGCGGGTGATCGCGCCCTCGACCAGGGTGGCGATGCCCGCACTGTCATAGCCGCGATAGGCGAGGCGGGAGAGACCGTCGAGTAGCAGCGGGGCGGCGTCGTGCCGCCCGATGATTCCGACAATGCCGCACATCAGCGTTTTCCCTTCGTCATGCGGAGTTGGGCGGCGCGGCCGGGCTTTTCGACCTGCCGGCCGCGGGCGAGCGCCAGCGCGTCCGCCGCCACCGGGTCGGTGATGACGCTGCCGGCGGCGATGATCGCGCGGTCGCCCACCGAAACCGGGGCAACGAGGGCGACATCCGAGCCGATGAAGGCGTCGGCGCCGATCGTGGTGCGGTGCTTGGCGAAGCCGTCGTAATTGCAGGTGATGGTGCCGGCGCCGATATTGGTGCGCGGCCCGATGTCGGCATCGCCAAGATAGGTGAGGTGATTGGCCTTCGCCCCCGCGCCGAGGCGGGCGGCCTTGAGCTCGACGAAATTGCCGACATGGGCGCCGGCGCCGATCTCGCTGCCCGGGCGCAGCCGCGCATAGGGGCCGATGACAGCGCCGGAGGCGATCGTGCAGCCCTCGAGATGGGAGAAGGCGCGGATCGTGACATCCGGCCCGACCGAAACACCGGGGCCAAAAACGACATGCGGCTCGATCACGACATCGGCGGCGAGCGCCGTGTCGGCGGCAAGGAAAACGGTTTCGGGGGCGGTCATCGTCACCCCGGCGGCGAGGGCGGCGGCGCGCAAGCGGGACTGCATCGCCGCCTCGGCGGCGGCGAGTTCGGCGCGGGAATTCACCCCCCGGCACTCGTCCCACGGCGCCTCGACCACGGCGACGGCGGCACCTTCGGCGCGGGCGACGGCGACGAGGTCGGTGAGGTAGTATTCGCCCTTCGCATTGGCGTTGCCGATCTGCCCGAGCCAGCGGCACATGTCCGTGGCGGCGGCGGAGAACCCGCCGACATTGCACAGGCCGATGGCGCGCTCGGCCTCCGTCGCGTCGGCGAATTCGACAATGCGCTCGGCGAAGCCGGCCGGGCCGATAATCCGGCCGAAGGCGCCGGGCTCGGGCGGCCTCGTGCCGAGCAGCGCCAGCGCCGCATCTCCCGCGCCGAGCCGTTCGCCGAGGCGGCGGAGCGTCGAGCCGCTGACCAGCGGGTTGTCGCCATAGACGATGGTGACGGCGCCGGCGCCGAAATGATCTGCGGCGGCCAGGGCGGCATGGGCGGTGCCGAGGCGCTCAGCTTGGATCACGGTGGGGTGCGGGGCTGCGACGTGCGCGACCTCGTCCATGTCCGGTCCGGTGACGACCACGGTGTTCCCGAATGCCGTCTTGCAGGCGGCGAGGAGATGGGCGAGCATTGGCTGGCCGGCGATGCGGTGCAACACCTTGGGCCGGCTCGACTTCATGCGGGTGCCGAGGCCGGCGGCAAGAATCACGGCGGTATTGTGCATGAGCGAAGCGGTAGCCTTGGCCGGCCGCGCCTGTAAAGTGGTCTTCCATCAAATAGGATTTCGGAGTGTGTCATGAATGCTGCACGCGGTGTTGTTTTCGATCTGGACGGCACGGTGATCGATAGCCTGCCGGATCTCGCGGCAGCGCTGAATCGCTCCCTCGCACGCCATGGCGCGGCGCCGGTCTCTCGGGAGGATGTCGCGCCGATGGTCGGCGATGGCGCGAAAATGTTGCTGAAACGGGGCTACGAAGCGCGCGGAATGACGCCGGATGACGAGGACGAGGCCATCTTCCTGGCCGATTACGAGGCCCATGTGACCGACCTAACCGAACCCTATCCGGGCATCGCCGAGGCGCTGGGCGCACTCGCCGCACGGGGTTACAGTCTGGGGATGTGCACCAACAAGCCGGAGGCCTCGGCGCGCAAGGTATTGGCTGCACTGGATCTCGACCGGTTCTTTCCGGTGCTGATCGGCGGCGATGTCACCGCGTTCCGCAAGCCCGACCCCCGCCATCTCGGCGCGGTGCTCGAGGCAATGGCGGTCGGCAGGGATGCGGCGGTGATGGTCGGCGACCACCGCAACGACATTGCCACCGCGGAGGGGTTGGGCGTGGCTTCCATCTTTGTCCGTTGGGGATATGGTCGCGCGGAGGCGACGATATCGATCGACGAGACGGCGGCGCTGGTGCCGGCGGTCGAACGGCTGCTCGGGCCGGGTTGATCCGCGAGTCCGCGCGGGCTGTTATTTCGCACGGGGCGCCATCCCGCAACCGGCCTTGACGGGCGCTGCCCGATAGCCCATTTGCGGAAACAGGACCTGTATTGTCCGCAATCGGGTGAACCATGTTGAGATTGTCACGACTGACCGACTATGCCGTGGTGGTGCTGGTGCGTTTGGCGCAGGCCGGATGCGTCGAAACCGCGCCCTCGATCGCCGCCGGAACCGGCATACCGGAGCCGACCGTGGCGAAAGTGCTGAAGGGATTGGCACAATCAGGGCTCGTGACGTCGCAGCGCGGCGCGCATGGCGGGTATCGGCTCGGACGGCCGCTCGCCGCGATCCCGATCGCCGATGTGATCGTGGCGATCGACGGACCCATTGCACTGACCGCCTGCGTCGAAGGCACTGGCGGATCGTGCGACAGCGCTTCGCTATGCCCGATGGCCGGACGCTGGGGGGTCGTGAACGATGCGATCAGCGACGCGCTCAACGCGATTTCGCTGGACGACATGCAGACGGCCGCATTGCCCAGGGCGTTGCGGGTCGATGAACCGGATGTCGCGGCCCGCGCGCCGTCAACTGTCGAATAGGGGTTTCCATGCCTGCCGTGAACGAGACGATCGAGACTGTCGACCGGATATCCGGCGGCGGCTACAAGTTCGGCTTCGAGACGAATATCGAGATGGAGTTCGCGCCAAAAGGGCTGAATGAGGACATCGTCCGGCTCATCTCGGCGAAGAAGGGCGAGCCGGAATGGCTGCTCGAATGGCGGCTCAAGGCGTATCGCGCCTGGCTGTCGATGGAAGACCCGGCTTGGGCGCGCATCCATCATCCGAAGATCGACTATCAGGACCTGCATTATTACGCGGCACCTAAGAAGCCGGCGCCGAAATCGCTCGACGAGGTCGATCCCGAACTGCTCGCGATGTACGAGAAGCTCGGCATTCCGCTGAACGAGCGAGCGGCGCTGGCGGGCATCGCCGTCGATGCCGTGTTCGACAGCGTCTCGGTCGCGACGACGTTCCGCGAATCGCTGGCCAAGGCCGGTGTGATCTTCTGCTCGATTTCCGAGGCGGTGCGCGAGCATCCCGATCTCGTGCGGAAATATCTCGGCAGCGTCGTGCCGGCGGGTGACAATTATTACGCCGCGCTGAACTCGGCGGTGTTTTCCGATGGCAGCTTCGTCTTCGTGCCGAAGGGCGTGCGCTGCCCGATGGAGCTTTCGACCTATTTCCGCATCAACGCCCGCAACACCGGGCAGTTCGAGCGCACGCTGATCATCGCCGAGGCGGGGGCCAGCGTGTCGTATCTCGAGGGCTGCACGGCGCCGATGCGCGACGAGAACCAGCTTCACGCCGCGGTGGTCGAACTCGTCGCGCTCGACGAGGCGACGATCAAGTATTCGACCGTGCAGAACTGGTATCCGGGCGATGCCGAGGGGCGCGGCGGGATTTATAATTTCGTGACCAAGCGCGGCGCCTGCCGGGGGCGGAACTCGAAGATTTCCTGGACCCAGGTGGAAACCGGCTCGGCCATCACCTGGAAATATCCCTCCTGCATCCTGCAGGGCGAGGGTTCGACCGGCGAGTTCTACTCGGTGGCGGTGACGAACAATTTCCAGCAGGCCGATACCGGCACCAAGATGATCCACTTGGCGCCCAACACGACGAGCACGATCGTCTCCAAGGGGATCTCGGCCGGGCGGTCGAACAACACCTATCGCGGGCTGGTGCGGATCATGCCGCGCGCGGCGAATGCGCGCAATTTCACCCAGTGCGACAGTCTGCTGATCGGCGATCGCTGCGGCGCGCATACGGTGCCCTATATCGAGAGCCGCAACCGCACGGCCAAGGTCGAGCACGAGGCGACGACCTCGAAGATCGCCGACGACCAGCTGTTCTACTGCCGCGCGCGCGGACTTTCGGAAGAGGACGCGGTGGGGCTGCTGGTCAACGGCTTCTGCCGGGATGTTTTGAAGGAATTGCCGATGGAGTTCGCGGTCGAGGCGCAGAAGCTGCTCGCCGTGTCTCTCGAAGGCTCCGTGGGCTGAGGACGCAACATGCTTGAAATCAAGGGACTGACCGCGACCATCGATGGCAAGGAGATCCTGCGCGGGATCGACCTGACCGTGCCGGAGGGCGAGGTGCACGCGATCATGGGGCCGAACGGGGCGGGGAAATCCACCCTGTCCTATGTGCTGTCGGGCCGCGAGGGCTACGACGTGACCGGCGGCAGCGTGACGTATAACGGCGCCGATTTGCTGGCGATGGAGCCGGAGGAGCGGGCGGCGGCCGGGGTGTTTCTTGCCTTCCAGTATCCGGTCGAGCTGCCGGGGGTGGGCAACGCGAATTTCATCCGCACCGCGCTGAACGCGATCCGCCGGGCGCGCGGCGAGGCGGAACTCGACGCCGTGCAGTTCCTCAAGGAGGCGCGGGCGGCGGTGAAGGCGCTGAAGATGCCCGACGACATGCTGAAGCGGAACGTCAATGTCGGGTTCTCGGGCGGCGAGAAGAAGCGCAACGAGGTGCTGCAGATGGCGCTGCTGAAGCCGACCCTGGCGCTGCTCGACGAGACCGATTCCGGGCTGGATATCGATGCGCTCAAGATTGTTGCCGAGGGGGTGAACGCGCTGCGCGGGCCCGCGTTCTCGGCGCTGGTCATCACGCATTACCAGCGGTTGCTCGACCATATCGTGCCGGACCGGGTGCATGTGCTGGCGTCCGGCAAGATCGTCCGTTCCGGCGGGCCGGAGCTTGCGCACGAGCTGGAGGCCAACGGCTACGCGGGGCTGGAGGCGGCATGAGCGGGACTGACCTGCTCGACGGCTTCGACCTCGCGGCGCTGCCGGGCGCGTCCGCGCGGGAGGCGGCGGCGGCGCGGGTGCGCGCCGGCGGCTGGCCGACGAAGCGCGACGAGGCCTGGCATTATACCGATCTTGCGGCCGGGCTGCGCGGTTTTGCTCTCGGCCCCGCCCCGGCGGTGCAGGTTGAAGCAGAGCTGCCGGAAGGGCAGCGCGTTGTGTTCGTCAATGGCCGGTTCGATGCGGCGCGCTCGGCGGCGCCCGACTGGGTGAGCCGGCTGGGTGATGCGGCCTTGGGCGATGCGGCGGCGGATGCGGCGCGCGGCGGCGTGGTCGTCGCGCTGAACACCGCGCTGGCGGAGGATGGCGTGGCCATCACCCTGGCGCCGGGCCAGCAGGGCGGCACGTTGTTCCTGGTGGCGCTGGCCGCCGGCCAGGGCGAGACGATGCCGGCCATCGCGCCGCGCCACCGGATCGCGCTCGGCGCCGGCGCGACGCTGACGCTGATCGAGACCGCGCGCGGTGAGGGCAGCTATCTGCACGCGCCGGTCTTCGAGGTGGACCTCGGCGAGGGGGCGCGGCTCAACCATTACCGGCTGCAGGATGAATCCGGCGATGCGGTGCATGTCGCCACCATTTTCGCCGAGATCGCGGGCGGGGCGGGCTATGAGAGCTTCACCCTCAATCGCGGCGCCCGGCTCAGCCGCAACGAGACCCATGCGCGGCTGACCGGCCCGGCGGCGGATGTCCATCTCAACGCCGCACAGATGCTCGCCGGCACCCAGCATGGCGATGTGACCACGGTGGTGCGGCACGACGCGCCGGGCTGTGCTTCGCGGCAGACGGTCAAGTCGGTCCTGGCCGGGGCGGCGCGCGGCGTGTTCCAGGGGCGGATCGAGGTCGATCGCGTCGCGCAGAAGACCGACGGCTACCAGATGAACCAGGCGCTGCTGCTATCGGACGAGGCGGAGATCGACAGCAAGCCGGAGCTGGAAATCTTCGCCGACGACGTGAAGTGCAGCCATGGCGCGACGATCGGCGCGCTCGACCCCGAGCAGCTTTTCTACCTGCGCAGCCGCGGCGTGCCGGCGGCGGAGGCGCAGTCGATCCTGATCCGCGCCTTTCTCGATGAGGCGCTGGAGCCGGTGACCGACGATGCGGCGCGGGCCGTCTTCGAGGCGGCGATCGGCGCCTGGTGGCGGGAGGGCGCATGAGCGCAGCCATCGAGCAGCCGGGTTTCGACATCGCGCGCATCCGCGCCGATTTCCCCATCCTGTCGCAGACGGTGCATGGCAGGAAGCTGGTGTTTCTCGACAGCGGCGCCTCGGCGCAGAAGCCGCGCGCGGTGATCGACGCGATGGTCCGCTCGATGGAGACGCGCTACGCCAATGTCCATCGCGGGCTGCACTGGCTGAGCGAGCGCGCCTCGGACGATTACGAGGCGGCGCGGGACAAGGTGGCGTCCTTCCTCAACGCGGCGCGGGAGGAAATCGTCTTCGTGCGCAACGCGACCGAGGGGATCAACCTCGTCGCCGCGACGTTCGGGCGCTCGGCGCTGCGTCCAGGCGATGCGGTGGTGGTGAGCGAAATGGAGCACCACGCCAATCTCGTGCCCTGGCAGATGCTGCGGGATTCGCACGGGATCGAGCTGCGCATCGCCAGGATCACCGATGCCGGCGAACTGGATTTCGCCGATCTGGAGCGGCAATTCGCCGATGGGCGGGTGCGGCTGCTGGCGATCACCCATATGTCGAACGTGCTCGGCACCTACACGCCGGTCGAGCGCCTTGCCGCCTTTGCGCACGAGCGCGGGGCGCGGCTGCTGCTCGACGGCGCGCAAGCGGTGGTGCACCGGGCGGTGGACGTGCGCGCGATCGATGCGGATTTCTACGTGTTTTCCGGTCACAAGCTCTATGGCCCCTCCGGCATCGGGGTGCTGTTCGGCAAGCGCGAGCTGCTCGATGCGATGCCGCCCTTCCTCGGCGGCGGCGACATGATCCGCAGCGTGAGCTACGAAAAGTCGACCTGGGCCGAGCCGCCCTACCGGTTCGAGGCGGGAACGCCGGCGATCGTCGAGGCGGTGGGTCTGGCGGCGGCGATCGACTATGTGAACGCGATCGGCTTCCCGGCGATCGCCGCGCATGAGCGGGCGCTGACCGATCACGCGCTGGCGACGCTCGATGCGATCGATGGCGTGAACGTGGTCGGGCGGGCGCAGGACCGCGGCGGGGTGGTCGCCTTCACGATGGACGGGGTGCACGCGCACGACGTCGCCACCCTGCTCGACAAGCAGGGGATCGCGGTGCGCGCCGGGCATCATTGCGCCGAACCGCTGACCCGCCGGCTCGGGCTCGATAGCACCGCCCGCGCGACCTTTGGCGTCTATACGACGATGGAGGAGATCGACGCGCTGGCGGCGGGGCTGCGGCGCGTGCAGCAGGTGTTCGGCGGATGAGCGGTGCGGCGGATATCGGCGATCTGTATCAGCTTCTGATCATGGAGCGCGCCCGCGCGCCGCTGCATGCCGGCCGGCCGGAGCACTTCGACGCCGAGGCGGAGGGCGACAACCCGATGTGCGGCGATCGGGTTCACCTGCGCCTGAGCTGCGCGGGCGAGACGATCGGCGAGGTATGGCACGAGACCCGCGGCTGCGCGATCTGCATCGCTTCGGCCGATCTGATGGCGGATGCGGTGGCCGGGCGCACGCGCGCGGCGGCCGATGAGCTTGCCGGCGCCTTCGAGACGATGGTGGCGACCGGGGCGGTGCCCGACCGCGAGGATTTCAGCGAATTGCGGGCGCTGTCGGGCGTTCATGAATACCGCTCGCGCCACCGCTGCGCGACACTTCCCTGGCAGGCGCTACGCGCCGCGCTGACCAAGATGATGGAGACCGGACATGGCGGATGACATGGCCAGGACCGAACCGGTGACCACCTGGACGCCGGAGGGCGAAACCCCGCCTGTGGTGAGCGAGGAGAACGTGATCGCGGCGATCGCCACGGTCTATGACCCGGAGATTCCGGTGAACATCTTCGAGCTCGGGCTGATCTACGCGATCGAGATCGAGGGTGGGGCGGTGAAGGTGGAGATGACGCTGACCGCGCCAGCCTGCCCCAGCGCGCAGGAACTGCCCGAGGCGGTGCGCCTCGCGGTGGGGACGGTGCCGGGGG
>JAJZFF010000394.1 GCA_021805485.1 Pseudomonadota bacterium | reverse complement strand
GGGCGCGCCGCCGCCACCACCCGGCGCCCATCCCGTGGAACCGGCCGAAGCGCGCCGGCGGCTGGCGGCGATTCTCGGCAGCGCGGCCGAGCAGCGGCCGGGCCAGGCCGACTACGCCGCGGCCGCGGCCGCCGCCTTCGCCCCCCGCGCGCGCCGCGGCGAGCCGGCCCTGGTGCTCGCCGAGGCCGGCACCGGCACGGGCAAGACCCTGGGCTATATCGCCCCGGCGAGCCTGTGGGCGGAACGCAATCGCTTCCCGGTCTGGATCAGCACCTTCACCCGCCATCTGCAGCGCCAGATCGATGCCGAGCTGGCCCGCCTGTTCCCCGACCCGGCCGAGCGGCGCCGTCGCACCGTCATCCGCAAGGGGCGGGAGAACTATCTCTGCCTGCTCAATCTGGAGGAGGCGGTGGGCGCGGCGCTCGGCGGCGCGGAGCCGGCGGCGGTGATCCCGCTTGGGCTGATCGCGCGCTGGGCCCTGGCCAGCGCCGATGGCGACATCGAGGGCGGCGACCTGCCCGGCTGGTTCGCCGAGCTGTTCGGCCGCGGCGTCACCGCCGCGCTGGCGGACCGGCGCGGCGAGTGCATCCACTCCGCCTGCCCGCACTGGCGGCGCTGCTTCGTCGAGCACGGCGTGCGCCGCGCCCGCACCGCCGATCTGGTGGTGGCGAACCACGCGCTGGTGATGGTGCAGGCCGCCTATGACCGCAACTGGGGCGGCGGGCTCGACGATTCCGCCGTACCGCTGCGCTACGTCTTCGATGAGGGCCATCAGATTTTCGACGCCGCCGACAGCGCCTTCTCGGCGGAGATTTCCGGCGCCGAGACCGCCGAGCTGCGGCGCTGGCTGCTCGGCGCCGAGGGCGGCCGCTCGCGTGCCCGCGGCCTGCGCCGGCGACTGGAGGAGCTGGTCGCCGCGCGGCCGGAGCTGGAGGCGCCGCTCGCCGCCGCGCTGCAGGCGGCGCGCGCGCTGCCGGCCCCGGGCTGGAGCCAGCGGCTGAGTGGCGTATCGCCCGAACTCGGCGGGCTCGATGCCGGGCAGCCCAACCCGGCGGAGGCGTTCCTCGCCCTGTTGCGCCGCCAGGTGCTCGCCCGCAGCCCCGATGCCGAGGCGCCGGGCGCCGGCTCGCCGGAGGCCGATCTGCACCCGGTCCTGGCGGAGCTGCCGGCGGCCGCCGAGCGCCTGGCCCGCGCCCTGTCGCGCCTCGCCGAGCCGCTGAAATTGCTGCGCGAACGGCTCGCCGCGCGGCTCGACGCCGAGGCCGAGACGCTCGACGAGGCCGGCCGCACCCGCATCGAGGCCGCCTGCCGGATGCTCGCCCGCCGCGCCCTGGACCCGCTCGCCGCCTGGACCGCGATGCTCGAATCGGTGCTGGCGCCGCCGCCCGAGCCCGGCACGCGGCCGATCCATGTCCAGTTCCTGCGTCTCGACCGCGCCGGCGGCGTGGAGCGCGACGTCGCGCTGTGCCGGCACTGGCTCGACCCGACCATCCCCTTCGCCGCCGCCCTCGCCGCACCCGCGCACGGGCTGCTGGTGACCTCGGCGACGCTGCGCGACGGCGGCACCGCGGATCCGCTCGCCGCCTGGGAGGCGGCGGAGGCGCGGGTCGGCGCGGTGCATCTGCCCGCCCCGGCGATCCGCGTCGCGGTGGCCAGCCCGTTCGACTATGCGGCGCAGACCCGCGCCTTCGTCGTCACCGACCTGCCGCTGGGCGATCTCGATGCGCTGGCCGGCGCCTACCGGGCGCTGTTCCTCGCCGCCGGCGGCGGCGGGCTCGGCCTGTTCACCGCCATCCGCCGCCTCGTGGCGGTGCATGGCCGGATCGCCGCCAAGCTGGAGGCGGCGGGCATTCCGCTGCTGGCCCAGCACGTCGATGCGATGCACAACGCGACGCTGGTCGATATCTTCCGCACCGAGGAGGCGAGCTGCCTGCTCGGCACCGATGCGATGCGCGACGGCGTGGACGTGCCCGGCCGGGCGCTGCGCCTGGTGGTGTTCGAGAAGGTGCCCTGGCCACGGCCGGACATCCTCCACCGCGAGCGGCGCATCCATCTCTCCGGCGGCGCCCCGGCGTCGTTCGACGATCGCATCGCCCGGCTGCGGCTGCGCCAGGCCTTCGGGCGGCTGATCCGGCACGGCGCCGATCGCGGCGTGTTCGTGCTGCTCGACCGGCGCACGCCGTCGCGCCTGCTCAGCGCTTTTCCCCCTGGCGTGCTGGTGCGCCGCGTCGGCCTCGCCGAAGCCGTCGCCGAGACGCGGGCGTTTCTCGCCGCCGAGGGCCCGACTTGATCTCGGCGCCGGGTTCGCGCACGGTCGGCGCATTCGTTGCGCAGGAGAACCCGCTGATGCTCGCCCGTACCGGCCTTGATGCCCAGGAGGCTCTGGTCTGCACCATGGTCCTGGTGGCCGCGGCGCATGGCGGCATCACCGACCGCGAGATCGGCGTCATGGCCGCGCTGGTGCAGACCCTGCCGGTTTTCGAGCATTTCTCCGCCGAGCGGCTGGGGGCGGCGACGGATGCGGCGGTGAACCTGCTGCGCGAGGAGGACGGGCTCAACCATGCCGGGCGCATGATCGGCGAGGCGCTGGGCCCGCGGCTGCGCGAGACCGCCTACGCGCTGGCCTGCGAGGTGGTCGCCGCCGACCGGCTGGCGCACCAGGAGACGCTGCGGATGCTCGAGTCCGTGCGCGAGGCGCTGGAGCTCGACCCGCTGGTCACGGCGGCGATCGAGCGCGGCATTCGCGCCCGCCAGCAGCGCATCTGACCGTGCTCCTTCCCGGCGAGGCGGCGGCGGAACGGCTGCTCGCCGCGGCGAGGGCGCGCGGGCTCCGGCTGGCGACCGCCGAAAGCTGCACCGGCGGCATGATCGCGGCCGCCCTGACCGCCATCGCCGGCTCCAGCGACGTGTTCGATCGCGGCTTCGTCACCTATTCCAACGCCGCCAAGACCGAAATGCTCGGCGTGCCGGCGGCGCTGATCGGCACCCACGGCGCGGTCAGCGAGGACGTGGCGCTGGCCATGGCGGCGGGCGCGCTGGCGCGCTCGCAGGCCGATTTCGCCGTCGCGGTCACCGGCGTCGCCGGCCCCGGCGGCGGCACGGCGGCGAAGCCGGTCGGGCTGGTCTGGTTCGGCCTGGCCGGGGGCGGGGCGATGCGGGCCGAGCGGCGGCTCTTTCCCGGCGACCGCGCCGGCGTTCGCGCCGCGACGGTGGAGGAGGCGCTGGCCCTGCTGGCGGGCGCGCTCGGCTGATCGCGGCTGCGCTTTTGCGCCGGCCGCGAAATCTGGCAGGCTGGCGCGAGTTCAGGGAGGAATGCGATGCACGCAACGAGGCTGGCCGCGGCGATCGCCATCGTCATGGCGCCATGGGGAAGTGCCGTCGCGGCCGAATGCGGCGCGCTGGCGGGGATGCGGTTCGCGGATGCACATGTGATCGCGGCCGCTCCGGTGGACCCGCCTTTCACCGCCGTCTCGCCCTATCGCACGGAGCCGGCGGAGGTCGCGGTGCCTTTCTGCCGCGTGCAGGGCGTCATCCGCCCGAGCGAGGATTCCGACATCCGCTTCGAAGTCTGGCTGCCGCCGCCCGCTTCCTGGAATGGCCGCTACGAGGGCGTCGGCAATGGCGGCTTCGCCGGTTCGATCATCTATAGCGGCATGGCGAACGGGCTCGCCGGCGGCTACGCCGTCTCCGGCACCGACACCGGCCATGGCGCCGACGGCACCGATGCGCGCTGGGCGATCGGCCATCCGGAAAAAGTGGTGGATTTCGGCGAACGCGCGATCCATGTCACCGCGGCGGCGGCCAAGGCGGTGATCACCGCCTATTACGGCCGCGCGCCCGAGCGCGCCTATTTCAGCGGCTGCTCCGATGGCGGCCGCGAGGCGCTGGTCGAGGCCGAGCGCTACCCGGAGGATTTCGACGGCATCGTCGCCGGGGCGCCGGCGAACGCGTGGATCAAGCTGATCGGCGCGGCGATGTGGAACCAGACGGCGCTGCGGGCCGAGCCCGGCAGTGCCATCCCGCCCGACCGGCTCGATCTGCTCGCCCATGCCGCGCATGAGGCGTGCCATGCCAAGGGCGGCGTGATCGAGGCCCCCGAGCAGTGCCATTTCGACCCGGCGGTGCTGGCCTGCCCGGCCGGCGGCGGCAAGGACTGCCTGACCGCGCCGCAGATCACCGCGCTGCAGCGCATCTATGGCGGCATGCACGATGCGGCGGGCGCGCCGCTCTTTCCCGGCTTCGCCCCCGGCGGCGAAGCGGGGCCCGGCGGCTGGGCGCTCTGGACCACCGGCAAGCCGGGTCAGCAGGCGCTGCAGCTCCAGTTCGGCACCGGCTTCTTCTCCGGCATGGTCGACGAGGATCCGACCTGGACCGTGGCGCGCTTCGACCTGGCGCGCGACCTGCAGGCCGCGCACGACAAGCTGGCCGCGGTGCTCGACGCCACCGACCCGGATCTCTCGCGGTTCCGCGCCCGCGGCGGCAAGCTGATCCAGTACCATGGCTGGTACGACCCGGCGATTCCGCCGCAGAGCTCGATCGATTTCTATCGCGCCGTGGCCGGGCGCATGGGCGGCGATGCGGAGATCGCCTCCTTCTACCGCCTGTTCATGATGCCGGGCATGGGCCATTGCCGCGGCGGGCCGGGAGAGGACTCGATCGGGGGGGTGTTCGGGCTGCCGGCGCCGGTGCGCGACCCCGCGCATGACGTGGTCGCGGCGCTCGCCCGTTGGGTCGAGCAGGGGGTCGCGCCGGAGCGGCTCGTCGCCTCCCGCTACGTGGACGGCAAGCCGGCGGCGGGCGTCGCCTCCGAGCGCGTGCTGACGCCGTATGGCCACTGAGACTGGCGGGAGCCGCCCGTTGCGCGTCCTGCGCGCGCTCCGGGCGCGGCCGCGGCTGGTTGCGGGGGTGCTGGCAGGCGGGGCGGCGGCGCTGGTGATGCCGTCCAGTCTGGCGCCGCTGACCCGCGCGATCCTCGCCTGGGACGTCGGCGTGCTGCTGTTCCTCGCCCTCGCCGCCCATCTCTTCACCGCCGAGCGCGACAGCACGCTGCCCGAGGACGCGGCGGCGCAGGAGGAGGGGGAGTGGAGCATCTTCGCCGTCACGCTCGGCGCCGTGGTGGCGAGCTTCGCCGCCATCGTCGGCGAGTTCTCCAGCACCAAGGAAATCCCGCCCACGGTGCGCGGGCTGCATATCGCTCTCGTGGTGGTGACGCTGCTGGTCTCCTGGCTGCTGACGCATACATTGTTCGCCATGCGCTACGCGCACGAATTCTATCAGCGCTCGGCCGACGGCAGCGGCATCGATCGCGGCCTCGAATTTCCCGGCACCGAGGCGCCGGGCTACTGGGACTTCTTCTATTTCTCGCTCGTCCTCGGTATGACCTTCCAGGTCTCGGACGTGCAGATCAGCTCGGCCAAGCTGCGCGGTGTGGCGACCGTGCACGGATTGCTGAGCTTCCTGTTCAATACCGTGATCCTGGCGCTGTCGGTCAATATCGGGGCGAGCCTGTTGTGAGGTGAAACCATGCTCGGGCTGATGCAGCATTATCCGCTGATGATCTCCTCGCTCATCGTCCACGCCGCGCGGCATCACGGTCATGCGGAGGTGATCTCCAACATGGGCGGCGCGGCGCTGCACCGCACCACCTACGCCGGCACCGAACGGCGCTCGCGGCGGCTGGCGCGTGTGCTCGCCGGGCTCGGCGTCGGCTTCGGCGATCGCGTTGCCACGCTGGCCTGGAACGACTTCCGCCATCTCGAACTCTATTACGGCGTCTCCGGCATCGGCGCGGTCTGTCACACCGTCAACCCGCGGCTTTCGGCGGAAGATATCGGCTTCATCATGGCCGACGCCGGGGATTGCGTGATTTTCGCCGATCCCGGCTTCGCCACCTTGCTCACCGCCGTCGCCCCGGCGGTGCGCGGCTCGGTGCGCGACATCGTGCTGCTCACCGACGAGGCCGGCATGGTCGATGTCGCGCTGGCCCCGGGCATGCGCCTGCACTGCTACGAGACGCTGATGGCGGCGGCGGACGAGGATTATGACTGGCCGGCCTTCGACGAGAACACGGCCAGCGCACTGTGCTACACGTCGGGCACGACGGGGCGGCCGAAGGGCGTGCTCTACAGCCATCGGTCGACGATGCTGCACACCTATGCCGCCAACACGCCGGACGTGTTCGGCCTGCGCGCGGTGGATCGGGTTCTGCCGGGCGCTTCGATGTATCACGCCTGCGCCTGGGGCCTGCCCTATTGCGCCACCATGGTCGGCGCGACGCTGGTCCTGCCCGGGCGCCATCTCGACGGCGCCAGCCTGCACCGCATGCTGGAGGCCGAGCGCATCACGCTGACCGCCGGCGTGCCGACGATCTGGCTCGGCCTGCTCGCGCATCTGCAATCGAGCGGCGCGCAGCTGACCCAGCTCAAGCGCATGCTCGTCGCCGGCTCCGCGCTGCCGCGCGTGCTGATCGAGGCGTTCACGCCGATGGGCATCAATGTCGAGCAGGGCTGGGGCATGACCGAGACCAGCCCGATCGTCACCTACAACGCGCCGACGCCGGCCTCCGCTGCCCTCGGCGGGGAGGCGGCGATCCGCCAGCGGCTCAAGCAGGGCCGCGCCGCCTGCGGCACGGACATGAAGATCGTCGATGCCGACGGCAACGAACTTCCCTGGGACGGCAAGGCATTCGGCGATTTCCTGGTGCGCGGGCACTGGGTGTGCCGCGAATATCTCAATCGCGGCGCCGACGGGGCGGCCGATGCCGAGGGCTGGCTGCGCACCGGCGATGTGTGCACCATCGATGCCGATGGCTGCGCCGAGATCGTCGATCGCTCCAAGGACGTGATCAAATCGGGTGGCGAGTGGATCAGTTCGATCACGCTGGAGAATCTCGCTGTTTCCCACCCCGCCGTCGCCGAGGCGGCGATCATCGGTGCGCGCCATCCGAAATGGCAGGAGCGGCCGCTGCTTCTGGTGGTGCCGCGCGCCGGCATGCGCATCGAACCGGCCGACGTGCTCGCCGTGTTCGAGGGCAAGGTCGCGAAATGGTGGCTGCCGGACGCCGTCGTCGTCGTCGATGAGCTGCCGCACACGGCGACCGGCAAGCTGAACAAGCTGGCGCTGCGCGCGCGCTGGCAGGACTACCTCGTCCAGCAGGCCGGTCCGTCCGCCTGAGATTGGCGCGCCCGGGTTGGCGCGGCCGTCGCGGGCGGCTATCGCTCAGGCATGGGTTCCGACCTCACGCGCGCCGCCGCGGTCCTGATCTTTGTCGTCGCCTATGCGGTTCTGGCGGTCGGCCGGCTGCCGGGCTTCCGCATCGACCGGCCGGCGGCCGCGTTCCTCGGCGCGGCGCTGATGGTGGCCTTCGGCGGGCTCGGCCTGGCCGAGGCCTGGCGCGCCATCGACATGGACACGCTGGCGCTGCTGCTCGGGATGATGGTGGTGGTGGCGGCCCTGACCCGCGCCGGCGCCTTCCGCCTGGTCGTGGGCTGGGCGGTGACGCGGGCACGCCATCCGCTGCTGCTGCTGGCCGCCATCGTGCTCGCCAGCGGCGTGCTGTCGGCCTTTCTGGTCAACGACACGGTCTGTCTCGTGCTGACGCCGCTGGTGCTGGATCTGGTCGCGCGCCTGCGCCGCCGTCCGGTACCGTATCTGCTGGCCATCGCCATGGCGGCAAATGTCGGCAGCACGGCGACGATCACCGGCAATCCGCAGAACATGATCATCGGCAGCCTCTCGCGCATCCCCTACGGCGCCTTCGCCCGGGCGCTGACGCCGGTGGCGGGGGTGGGGCTGGTGCTCACCGTGGCGCTGATCGCGCTCGTCTGGCGCGAGGAATTCTTCACCACCGGGCCGCTGCATGCCGAGCCCGCGCCGGTGCACGCCTCCGGCCCGCTGGTGCGGCTGTCGGTGGTGGCGACCGGGGCGATGGTGGCCGGCTTCTTCGCCGGCGTTCCGCCGGCCATCGTCGCGGTACTGGGCGGCGCGGTGCTGCTGCTGGTCTCGCGCACCAAGCCGGAGAAATTCTACGCCGGGATCGACGGCACGCTGCTGCTGATGTTCGCCGGCCTGTTCATCATCGTCGCCGGGATGGAGCGAGCGGTGCTGTCGCCGGCCCTGCTCGGCGCGGTGACGGGGCTCGGCCTCGACCGTGCCTGGGTGCTCGCCGCGCTCACCGCAACGCTCTCCAATGTGGTGAGCAACGTGCCGGCGGTGCTGGTGCTGCGGCCCTTCATCGCGCATCTGGCGGACCCCGAGCGCGCCTGGCTGGTGGTGGCCATGGCCTCGACGCTGGCCGGCAACCTGACCCTGCTCGGCTCGGTGGCGAACCTGATCGTCGCGCAGCAGGCCCGCCTGCGCGGCGTCCATGTGGGCTTCCGCGCCTATGCCGTGGTCGGCGTGCCGCTGACCCTGCTCACCCTCGCCGCCGGCGTGCTGCTGGTCTGACGCACCCCCCCTTTTCCGCTGGGCGCCGGGCTTCTAGGGTTGGGCCAAGAGCATGGAGGAGATGGTCCGGTGGAATTCGCATACACGGATAAGGTGAACGCCCTGCGCGCGCGGGTGCAGGCGTTCATGGACGAGCACGTCTACCCGAACGAGGCCACCTACAAGGCGCAGATGGCCGCAGCCAAGGACCGCTGGCAGCCGGTGCCGATCGTCGACCAGCTCAAGCCGCTGGCGCATGCCGCCGGGCTGTGGAACCTGTTCCTGCCCCATTCGGAGCATGGCGCCGGTCTGACCAACCTGGAATACGCGCCGCTGGCCGAGATCATGGGCCGGGTGCAGTGGTCTTCGGAGGTGTTCAACTGTTCGGCCCCCGATACCGGCAACATGGAGACCATCGACCGCTACGGCACGGCGGAGCAGAAGAAGCAGTGGCTGGCACCGCTGCTGGAAGGCAAGATCCGCTCCGCATTCTGCATGACCGAGCCGGAAGTCGCGTCCTCGGACGCGACCAACATCCAGACCTCGATCCGTCGTGATGGCGACGAATACGTCATCAACGGGCGCAAATGGTGGTCCTCCGGCACCGGCGATCCGCGCTGCAAGATTCTCATCGTCATGGGCAAGACGGACCCGCACAATCCGGACAAGCACCGCCAGCAATCGATGATTCTGGTGCCGGCGGACACGAAGGGCGTCGAGGTCAAGCGCATGCTGCCGGTGTTCGGCTTCGATGACGCGCCGCACGGCCATGGCGAGGTGATCTTCCACGATGTGCGTGTTCCGGCCTCGAACATCCTGCTCGGCGAGGGCCGCGGCTTCGAGATCGCGCAGGGCCGCCTCGGGCCGGGCCGCATCCATCACTGCATGCGCACGATCGGCCTCGCCGAGCGCGCGCTGGAGATGACCTGCAAGCGCGCGCTGGATCGCCATGTGTTCGGCCGCGCGCTCGCCGACCAGGGCGTGATGATCGAGCGCATCGCCAACATGCGCATCATGATCGAGCAGTCCCGCCTGCTGGTGCTGCACGCGGCATGGAAGATGGACACGGTCGGCAACAAGGAAGCACGGCGGGAGATCGCGGCGATCAAGGTGGCGGTGCCGAACATGGCCTGCCAGGTCATCGACTGGGCGGTGCAGGCTTTCGGCGCCGGCGGCGTGACCGAGGATTACGGGCTTGCCGAAATGTACAAGACGGCGCGCACGATGCGCATCGTCGACGGTCCGGACGAGGTGCATCGCCACCAGCTCGGCCGGCTGGAACTGGCAAAATACCGCCCGGCGCGGCCGAACATGTGACGGATGGGGACGCTGGGGTCGAGACCCGGCTCGCGGAGTATGGCGATTGCGCGGTCAGACGTGGGGTGTGACGTGATCGAAACGTCGTCGCTTGAAGGGGATGCTTGTCGAGAAGACCGGGGCAAGGGCTTTGATCTCATCTGCCCCAAGGACCACACCATGCTCGTGCATGGCGAGGGCAGCTTGAAATGTGGTATCTGCGGAACTGTTTATCCCATCGTCGGCGGGGTCCCGATCCTTATCAACGACGAGAATTCCGTCTTTTCGGTCACCGACTACGTGGCAGCTGCCGGATACGACGGCGCTGGCTATGGCCGGGAGTGGGATCGGGCGCGCGGGCTTCGACGGCTCGCACACCGCATATTTCGGTACCTTGCGGATGCGCCGTCGAACATCTCGCACATCAGTGATGAAGAGGCCATCGCCCAGGTCCGGGCGGTCTATCCGCATCCACGCATCCTCGTGGTTGGCGCAGGCGGGCGCACGCACGGGAACGACACCGACCGTCCGACTTATATGGATGTGGCTCTTGGCCCTGGGATCGACGTGATCGCCGATGGCCATGATATTCCGTTTCCAGACGGCTCGTTCGATTTGATCATCGCCATTGCGGTGCTGGAACACGTTGCCGACCCGCCGCGATGTGTGGATGAGTTCCGGCGCGTGCTTCGGCCATGCGGCTTCGTCTACGCGATCACACCATTCCTTCAGCCGGTGCACATGGGGGCCTATGATTTCACGCGGTTCACCCCGCTTGGCCACCGCCGGCTGTTCCGGTGGTTTGATACCATAGACGCTGGAGCTGCATTGGGGACTGGAACCGTCATGGCCTGGGCCGTGTCCTCGTTTCTCGAGTCAATTCCCTCCGGCCGACTCGGTCGGCAGATATTCGGTGCCATCGGTCTACTTCTTCGTCCCCCACTTCGCCGCTTGGACCGATGGCTGCATGCGCCACCCCACATCGACGGTGCCGGCGGTTGTTTCTTCTTCGGCCGGCTCCGGGACAAGCCCGTGCCTGACCGGATTATCCTTCGCGAATACAGAGGCGGATTTCCCCGGCCACAGATTTGACCGAGAGCACAAGCGATTCCTCTGATGCCAGGCGTCCGCCTTCGACCGATCGAATGTGCTGCGATAAGATTGGCGATTTGCGGAGAATGAGGGTCGCGGAACCGCATCCAACCGCCGAAACATAGTGCACGTCGCAAACAAGCCCGGAGAACGCCATGTCCCTGTTCGATCTTTCTGGCAAGGTCGCCGTCGTCACCGGCTCGTCGCGCGGCATCGGCCGCGCGATTGCCGAGCGGCTTGCCGAGCACGGTGCGCGCGTCGTCGTCTCGTCGCGCAAGGCGGAGGCCTGCGAGCCGGTGGCGGCTTC
>JAJZFF010000074.1 GCA_021805485.1 Pseudomonadota bacterium | reverse complement strand
TCCATCATGTCGTGCGGGATCAGGAGCGAGGCCAGCGCCTCGTGCAGCCGCGCCCAGTCCTGCACCATCTCGACCAGCGCGATCGCGAGATCGCGCGTGCCGTGCAGGACGGTGAAGCCGAGCGTCGTCACCAGCACGACGTCGCCGGGACTCGCCGCATGGTCGAGCCAGCGGTCGATGATCCAGGCGAGCATGCCGGCCGTCAGCAGCGCCGTGGTGACCGCGTGGAAGCTCCGCAGCCCTTCAAGGTAGTTCAGGCTCGCCCGGCGCGCGCGCATCTCGCGCCCGACATCCTCGGCGAAGCGCTGCCGCTCGCGGAACATCGCGCCGAAGGCGCGGACGACGGCGACATTGTTGATCACATCGACCAGCTCGCCATCCACCGAGGCCGCGGCCTCGGCATAGTCGCGATGCAGCCGCCGCCCCTTCGCCGCCAGCCAGGCCAGCACCGCCCCCAGCGCCAGCGCGATGCCCAGCAGCGCCAGCCCCATCGCCGGATCGACGCTGGTGATCATCACGATCGCGAGAACGACCGCCAGCGCCGGCGGCAGCACGTTCCACACCATCAGGTTCTCGAGCCGGAAGACGGCATTGCCGGTCACGCTGATGCGGCCGGCCAGCATGCCGGGCCGGCGGTCGGCGAAGAAGCCGGGCGAATGGCCGAGCGTGTGGTTGAACAGCGCGCGCCGCAATTCCCCCGTCACCGCGACAAAGCTGCGCGCCGCGACGAACCCGCCGATCCGCCATGCGAGATTGTCCGCGGCGATCAGCCCGGCGAGGACCACGAAAGCCCCCCAGACCGCGCCGCGCTGATTGGCGGTCAGCACATCGACCAGGTTCTTCACGGCATATTGCGACAGCACCGAACAGGCGACCGCGGCCACGACGGAAAGCACGATCGTCGCATGCCCCGGCGCGTGCCGCAGGATGGCCCTGAGCAGAAAGCGCTGCGGGCGCGATGCCGGCGGTGCGGAGAGCGGCACGGCGAGCGGCGCGGATGCTCCCGGCGCCGGCGTTCGCCGGCGCGCATTTTCGATTCCTTCCGCTTCTGCAATCGCCTTTTTGTGATCCGGCATGGTCTCGGGCTCCATCGGTGCAGGTCGTCGTCGAGGGGTGCCGCCAAATTTCCTGTCTTCATGTGGCATTTCGGCAATAGCGCCGACCGGCAGCGCCCCCGGAAGCCCCTACCTTGGCATCGAATGCGGCAGCATTTGGGCAAATACCGCCCGATGCCTGCCACATCGGGGCGTCCTGCTAACGCTCAGGAAAAACAAACCAGCAGCGAGGAGTCAGGCACTCATGAAAATCGCCCAGATCGCACCTCTGACTGAAGCGGTTCCGCCGAAATTCTATGGCGGCACCGAGCGTGTCGTCTCCTTTCTGACGGAAGAACTCGTCGCGATGGGTCACGACGTCACGCTGTTCGCCAGCGGAGATTCGGTAACCGCCGCCGAACTCGACGCCGTGTGGCCGCGCGCGCTGCGGCTCGACCCCGGCATCCGCGATACGCTCGCGCCGCATTTCATGCTGATGGAACGGGTTCACCGGCGGGCTCACGAGTTCGATGTGTTGCATTTCCATAACGATTACTGGCCGGCCTCGCTGTTCGCGCGGCAGCGCACCCCCTTCGTCACCACGCTGCACGGCCGGCTCGACCTGCCGGAGCTCGGCCCCGTCTACGAAGAGCTGCCGGTGATGAACCTGATCTCGATTTCCGATGCCCAGCGCCAGCCGCTGCCGGAGGCGAACTTCGTCGCCACCGTCCAGCACGGCCTGCCGAAGGATTTGCTGACGCCGCGCGAGCGTTCGCGCGACTACGTCGCCTTTCTCGGCCGCATCTGCCCTGAAAAGCGGCCCGACCGCGCGATCCGCATCGCCCGCGCCGCCGGCATGGATCTGCGCCTCGCCGCGAAAGTCGACCGTGTGGACGAGGAATATTTCGAAACCGATATCAGGCCGATGCTCGGCCCGGATGCCTGCCTCATCGGTGAAATCGGCGAGGCCGCGAAATCCGATTTTCTCTCCGGCGCGCGCGCGCTGCTGATGCCGATCGACTGGCCGGAACCGTTCGGCCTGGTGATGATCGAGGCCATGGCCTGCGGCACGCCGGTGATCGCCTGGCGGCACGGCTCGGTGCCCGAAATCGTCGAGGATGGCGTCACCGGCTTCATCGTCGAGAGCGAGGCGGAAGCGATCGCGGCGCTCGACCGGGTGGATCAACTCTCCCGGTCCCGCATCCGCGCCACGTTCGAGGCCCGCTTCACCGCGCGCCGGATGGCGGAGAACTATCTCGACATCTACGAAGCCCTGGCGCGCCCGCGCGTCGGGCGTCTCCGCCTCGCGGTCTGACCGCCGGCGGACCAGGATCGCGCGCACCCCGGCAGGTCATCCCGCCGGGGTGTCGGCGTCCTCCAAGTAGTCCGGCATCCGCGCAATCAGCCAAGACCGCGGCAAGGCGGCGAGTGCGGCAAGCGACATTATCTAACGATAAGATATATTTAATATCAAACGCGTTCGTTGCCCT
>JAJZFF010000691.1 GCA_021805485.1 Pseudomonadota bacterium | reverse complement strand
CCCCCGGCACCGTCCCCACCGCGAGGCGCACCGCCTCGGGCAGTTCCTGCGCGCTGGGGCAGGCTGGCGCGGTCAGCGTCATCTCCACCTTCACCGCCCCACCCTCGATCTCGATCGCGTAGATCAGGCCGAGCTCGAAGATGTTCACCGGAATTTCCGGGTCATAGACCGTGGAAATCGCCGCGATCACGTTCTCCTCGCTCACCAGCGGCGCGGTTTCGCCCTCCGGCGTCCAGGTGGTCACGGGTTCGGTCCTGGCCATGTCATCCGCCATGTCCGGTCTCCATCGTCTTGGTCAGCGCGGCGCGCAGCGCCTGCCAGGGAAGTGTGGCGCAGCGGTGGCGCGAGCGATATTCATGAACGCCCGACAGCGCCCGCAATTCGCTGAACTCCTCGCGGTCGGGCACCGCCCCGGTCGCCACCATCGCCTCGAAGGCGCCGGCAAGCTCCTCGGCCGCCGCGCGCGAGCGCCCGGCCACCGCATCCGCCATCAGATCGGCCGAGGCGACGCAGATCGCGCAGCCGCGGGTCTCGTGCCACACCTCGCCGATCGCCCCGCCCGCGCAGCTCAGGCGCAGATGCACCCGGTCGCCGCACATCGGGTTGTCGCCCTCCGCCTCGGCATCGAAGCGCGCCGGCCGGCCGGCATGCAGCGGCGCGCGGGCGCGTTCCATGATCAGCCGCTGGTAGAGATCGCCGACATCCGCCGCACCGCTCATCCGCCGAACACCTGCTGCACGCGCCGCAGCCCCGCCGCCAGCGCGTCGATCTCCTCCATCGTCGTATAGACGCCGAACGTCGCGCGGGCGGTGCTGTCAAGCCCGAGCCGGCGGGTCAGCGGTTCGGCGCAATGATGCCCGGCCCGCACCGCGATCCCCTGCTTGTCGAGCAGGGTGGCGACGTCGTGCGCATGCACCCCGTCCATGGTGAAGGCGACGACCCCGCCGCGGTCCTGCGCCCGCCCGACCACATGGACGCCGCCGATCGCATCGAGCGTCGCCAGCGCGTGATCGGTCAGCGCCCGCTCATGCGACGCGATCGCCGGAAACCCGATCGCGTTCACATAATCGATCGCTGCCGCGAGACCCACCGCCTCGACGATCGCCGGCGTGCCCGCCTCGAACCGGTAGGGCGGCTCGGCCCAGGTCGACTTTTCGTAGCTCACGCTGCGGATCATGTCGCCGCCGCCGAGGAAGGGGGGCATCGCGTCGAGCAGCTCGCGCTTGCCGAACAGCACCCCGATGCCGGACGGCCCGTAGAGCTTGTGGCCGGAGAACACGTAGAAATCCGCATCGATCGCGCGGACGTCCACCGCCCGGTGCACCACCGCCTGCGCGCCATCGAGCAGCAGCCGCGCCCCGCGCTCGTGCGCAAAGGCGGCAAGCCGCTCCGCCGGCGTGTAGGTCCCGAGCACGTTCGACATATGGGTGATCGCCAGCAGCCGCACCCGCCCATCGGCGAATTGCCGCTCCAGATCGGCGAAGTCGAGCTCGCCGGCATCGGTGATCTTCGCGATGCGCAGCTCGATCCCGTGCGAATCCCGCAGCATCTGCCAGGGCACGAGATTGGCGTGGTGCTCCATCTCGCTCACCACCACCGCATCGCCCGGACGCAGCGCCGACCGGCCGAAGGTCGCGGCAACGAGGTTGATCCCCTCGGTCGCGTTGCGCACGAAGACGATCTCCTCCCGCGCCGCGTTAAGGAAAGCCGCCACCTTGTCGCGCGCGGCCTCGTAGTCGTCCGAGGCGCGCTCGCTCAGCCAGTGCAGCCCGCGATGGACATTGGCGTAGCGTGTCTCCATCGAGCGGACCATCGCATCGATCACCGCGCGCGGCTTCTGCGCCGAGGCGCCGCTATCGAGAAACACCAGTTTCTTGCCATGCACCGTCTGCGACAGGATGGGGAAATCGGCGCGGATGCGCGCGATGTCGAAGCCGGGCTGCTCGATGGCCGCGCTCATGCCCCCTCCCGCCACCAGGCGCCGATCGCCGCCTCGAAGACGGCCCGCGCCGCCTCATCGGTCACCGGCTCCAGCGCCTCGTCGAGAAAGGCGCGGATCAGGATCGATTTCGCCTCCGCCGCCGGCACGCCGCGGCTGCGCAGGTAGAAAAGCTGTTCGGGGTCGAGCGCGCCGATCGTCGCACCGTGGCTGCACTTCACGTCGTCGGCGAAGATTTCCAGCTCCGGCTTGCTGTCGATCTCCGCCTCGTCGGAGAGCAGCAGCGCCTGGTTCATCTGATAGCCGTCGGTCTTCTGCGCGATGCGATCGACCTCGATCCGGCCCTGGAAGACACCGCGCGCCGCCCCGGCGAGGACCGATTTCACCGTCTGCCGCGAGGCGCAGTCCGGCGCGTCGTGCCGCACCACCGTGGTCACGTCGCCATGCTGGGTGCCGGCGAGCAGTTGCGCCGCGTTGAGATGGACATCCGCCGCCGGGCCGGTCAGCCGCGCATGGGTCTCGTTGCGGCTGAGCCGGGCGCCGCGATTGAGGGTGAAGCTCTCATAGCCCGCTCCGCCCGCGATC
>JAJZFF010000183.1 GCA_021805485.1 Pseudomonadota bacterium | reverse complement strand
CTCGACGGCTGAACCGGCGCGGGATCGGCCCAGCGCCGGTTCAGGGATTCAGGCCGCGAGCCGGCGGCGATGGTGATCGGCGTTGCCGAACATCGCGTCGATCATGGTCAGCCGCTTGAAGTAGTGGCCGGCCTTGTATTCCATCGTCATCGCGATGCCGCCATGCAGCTGGATCGCCTGCTGGCCGACGAAGTGCAGCGCCTTGCCCACCCCGGCCTTGGCCAGCGCCATCGCCTTGCCGCGCGCCGCGTCGTCGTCGTCCGCGACCGAAAGCGCGGCAAAGATGGCAAGGCTGCGCGCCTGTTCCAGCGCCACATACATGTCCACCGCGCGGTGCTGCAGCGCCTGGAAGACGGAAATCGCCACCCCGAACTGCTTGCGCTGCTTCATGTAGTCGACAGTCAGCGCGACGAGCGACTCCATCGCGCCAACGGCCTCGGCGCAGAGGGCGGCGATCGTCTCGTCGCGCGCGCGTTCCAGCACCGCGAGATCGCCGATCTGTCGCGCCGCCGGAACCCGAACGCTGGCGAGCGAGATTTCCGCGCCGCGCAGCAGGTCCTGCATCGGATAGCCGCGGCGGGAGACGCCTTCGGCCTTCGCATCCACCAGGAACAGGCCGATCCCGTCGCGGTCGCGCCGGCTGCCGGAGAGGCGGGCGCTGACGATCAGCCAGTCCGCCGTGTCGCCGCCGAGCACGACCGTTTTTTCACCTTCGAGGACGAAATGATCGCCGTCGCGTTTCGCCGTGGTGGTCACGTCTTCCAGGTCGTGGCGCGAACTGCGCTCGGTATGCGCGACGGCAACGATCGCCTCGCCGGCGGCCAGTTTCGGTATCACGTCGTCCTTGACCGCAGCGCTGGCGCCATGGCGCAGTGCTGCGCCGGCGAAGACGACCGCGGCCAGATAGGGTTCGATGGCCAGCGCCTTGCCGATCTCCTCCATGACGATCATGGTCTCGACCGGCCCGCCGCCGAAGCCGCCCTGCGCCTCGTCGAAGGGCAGGGCGAGAAGCCCGGCCTCGGCGTATTCAGCCCAGACCGCGTGGTCGAACCCTTCCGGAAGTTTCGCATATGCCTTGCGCTTTTCGAAATCGGCATAGCGGCTGGCAAAGAGCTTGCCGACACTGTCGCGCAGCAGGCGCTGTTCCTCGGTGAAATCGAAATCCATTGTCTTGTCCTCAGAACCCCAGGATCGCCTTGGCGATGATGTTGCGCTGGATCTCGTTCGAGCCGCCGTAGATCGAGATCTTCCGCCAGTTGAAATAGGTGGGTGCCGCCTCGGCCGCGTCGTCCGGCCCGATCGGCATGGCGTTGCCCTCGTCATCCGGATCGGTCGAGCCCTGGAACGGCATGGCGAGCGGGCCGACCACATCGAGCAGAAGCTCGGTCGTCGCCTGCTGGATTTCCGAGCCCTTGATCTTGAGGATCGAGGATTTCGGGTCCGGCCGCCCATGCTTGCCCGACTTGCGCGCCTCGGCGAGCACGCGAAGCTGGGTGATTTCCAGCGCCTTGAGATCGATCTCGACATCCGCGAGCTTCTCGCGGAACCAGGGCGCGTCGATCAGCTTCGCATCGCCGGCGCGCTCGATCGCGGCGAGTTCGCGGATGCGGCGCAGACGCTGCTTCGAGGCGCCGACGCGGGCGATGCCGGTCCGCTCGTTGCCGAGCAGGAATTTCGCGTAGTCCCAGCCCTTGTTTTCCTCGCCGACGAGGTTTTCCGCCGGCACCTTCACCTCGTCGAACCAGACCTCGTTGACTTCGTGCCCGCCATCGATCAGCTGGATGGGGCGGACGGTGATGCCCGGCGTCTTCATGTCGACGAGGATGAAGGAAATGCCTTGCTGCTTCTTCTCCGCACCCGGATTGGTGCGGGCGAGGACGAAGATCCAGTCGGCATATTGCGCAAGGGTTGTCCAGGTCTTCTGGCCGTTGATGATGTAATGATCGCCCTCGCGGCGGGCCGTGGTCTTGAGACCGGCGAGGTCGGACCCAGCACCCGGCTCGGAGAAGCCCTGGCACCACCAGATGTCGAGATTCGCTGTAGCGGGCAGGAATTTCCGCTTCTGCTCGTCATTGCCGAAGGTCGCGATCACCGGGCCGACCATGGAGACATTGAACGGCAGCGGGCTCGGCGCGGGGGCTGACTGCAACTCGTCGAGCAGGATGAACTCCTGCACCGGGCTCCAGTCCTGCCCGCCCCAGGCGCGCGGCCAGTGCGGCACCGCCCAGCCTTTCGCGTTCAGCTTGCGCTGCCAGTCGACGATGTCCTGCTTGCCGATCTCGCGCCCCTCGATCAGGCGCTTGCGCACATCTCCGGGCAGGTTGTCGCGGATGAAGGCGCGCACCTCGTCGCGGAACGCGATTTCCTCGGGCGAAAAGCTGAGTTCCATGGCGCTCTCCTCAGTTGTTCCTGATACGGCCGGCAGCCGGGTTGCGGTTGCCGGTTCTGGTGTCTGCCCGCCTGCGCGGGGCGGCGGCGATGGTCGGCGGCGTCATGGCGCCGCCGCGCTGGAAGCTGTGGCGGCCGCGTGCCGCTCACGCTCTTCCGCCGCGAGTTCCTTGCGCGAGAACTTGCCGACCGATGTCTTTGGCAGGGTCTCGCGGAATTCGAGGGCGGCGGGCAACTCGTGCTTGCCGAGCTTGTCGGCGAGGAAGAAGCGCAGCGACTCGATCGTGAATTCCGCCGCGCCTGGTTTCAGCGTTATGAAGGCCTTGGCCGACTGGCCGCGATAGTCGTCCGGCACGCCGACGACGATAACCTCGGCGACGTCGGGGTGTTCGTAGATCGCGCTTTCGATCACGGTCGGGTAGACGTTGAAGCCGCCCGAGAGGATCATGTCCTTCTTGCGGTCGACAAGGAAAACCATGCCATCCTCGTCGATATAGCCGACATCGCCGGTCAGGAAATGGCCGTCCACGAAACTTCGTGCGGTTTCCTCGGGGTTCTGCCAGTAGCCGATGAAGGTGTTGGGCGAGCGGATGCGGATTTCACCGGTTTCGCCATAGGGCAGCACGCGGGAGGGATCGTCGAGGGCGACGACGTCGAGCTTGATGCCGGGCAGGGGCATGCCGGCGGAGCCGAACTTGAACAGCCCGTCGAGCAGGTTGCCGGTGCCGGCGGACGCCGTTTCGGTCATGCCCCAGCCGCCGCCGAGGCGCATGCCCGTCAGCCGCTCGAAGCGCTGCCCGATTTCCACCGGCAGCGGCGCGCCGCCCGAGCCGACCAGGCGGAGGGACGACAGGTCCCGCCTGTCGAGATCCGGCACATTGGCGAGCGCGATCCACATCGTCGGCACGCCGGGAAAATAGCTTGCCTTCTTCACCTCGATGTCGCGCAGCGTGGTTTCGGCGTCGAATTTCAGCCGCAGCAGCAGCGTCGATCCGCGGGAGAGCTGCAACAGGCAGAGCACCACCAGCGCGTAGATATGGAACAGCGGCAGCACGCAGATCGCGCGGAATTTCTGCCCCGGCGGGAACCGGTTCTGGCCGTCGAAGAAGTTGGCATAGATCGCCACCGCCGCCCGCAGCGTTGCATGCGTGTGCATCGCCCCCTTGGGCAGGCCGGTGGTGCCGCCGGTATATTGCAGCAGCGCGAGATCGTCCGGCGCGATGGACGGCGGCTCGAAGCGGAAATCCCGCCCGCGCGCGCGCAAGGCATCGAGCGTCATCACCCGCGGGTCGCCGGTCGGGATCGGCGGATGCGCCATGCCGGGGATCTCGCCGAAAGCCGCGTCATCGGCGACGATGACGCGCTCGACATGCCCGGCATCGAGCAGTTTCAGCGCCATGCCGAGCATCGCGCCGAGATTGGTCGTCACCAGCGTGCGCGCACCGGAATCGTGCAGCTTGTGGGCAAGCTCGCGCTCCGCATCGAGCGGCGAGAGATGCGCGACGACGAGCCCGGCTGTCAGCGAGCCGTAGAAGCAGAACGGGTGCGCCGGCACGTTCGGCAGATAGAGCGCGATGCGCTCGCCCTTCGCGTGGCCGAGCGCGGCGAGCCCGGCGGCCACTTCGCCGATGGCGACGCCGAGTTCGGCGAAGCCGGTTTCATGGTCGCGATATTCCAGCGCGGGCAGGGGGGCGTTTTCGGCAACGCTGCGCGCGATCATGGCCGGGATCGTCTCGGCCGGGATGTCGATGTCCCAGCCCAGACCGGGCGGATAATTCCGCTCCCACGGGAACGGCCGGGTGCTCATGAGGCGGCTTTCGCGTCCCGACCGAAATCGGCGAAGCCCTTGCCCGCATCCGCGAGGCGGCGCAGCAGGGCGCAGGGGGCGAGGGTCTCGTCGCCCACCGCCTTCGCGTAATGATCAAGCCGCGCGGCGATCTCCTTCAGCCCGACCAGATCGGCATGGAAGCATGGCCCGCCGCGCCAGACCGGCCAGCCATAACCATAGACCCAGACGACATCGACATCGGACGGGCGGATGGCGATGCCTTCCTCAAGAATCCGCGCCGCCTCGTTGATCATCGGGTAGGTCATGCGTTCCAGGATTTCCTGGTCGGAAATCGCGCGGCGCGCGATGCCGAGGGCGGCCGCCTTTTCCGTGATCAGGGCCTCGACCTCGGGATCGGGCGTCGGCACCCGGCTGCCGTTCTCGTAGATGTAATAACCGCGTCCGGTCTTCTGGCCGAAGCGGCCCATCTCGCACAGCGCGTCCGACACCGGTGCTGTGGCGCCGCGATGCTTGCGGATCCGCCAGCCGACATCGAGCCCGGCGAGATCGCCCATCGCGAACGGACCCATCGGGAAGCCGAACGCCTTGACCACGGCATCGACCTGCTGTGGCAGCGCACCTTCGAGCATCAGCCGCTCGCACTCGATGGTGCGGCGCGCCAGCATGCGGTTGCCGACGAAGCCATCGCAATTGCCGACGACGACCGGCACCTTGCCCAAGGTCTTGCCCACCGCGATGGCGGTCGCGATCGACTGCGCGGAGCTGTCCTTGCCACGCACGATCTCGAGCAGCTTCATCACGTTGGCCGGCGAGAAGAAATGCATGCCGAGCACGTCACCCGGCCGCTTCGTCGCGGCGGCGATGGCGTCGACATCCAGCGTCGAGGTGTTGGTCGCGAGCAGCGCGCCGGGCCGGGCGATGCCGTCGAGCCGCGCGAAGACCTCCTTCTTGAGCCCGAGTTCCTCGAACACCGCCTCGATCACGATATCCGCCTCGGCGATCACGCCCCAGTCGGTGCTGCCGGAGAACAGGGCCATGCGCTTCTCGGTGGTGCCCGCCGGCAGCGCGCCGCGCTGGACCGAGACGTCGTAGGTGCTGCGCACGCGGTCGAGCCCGCGGGCCAGCGCCGCCTCGTCGGTCTCGACGATGGTGACCGGGATGCCCGCATTGGCGAAGTTCATCGCGATGCCGCCGCCCATCGTGCCGCCGCCGATGACGACGGCGCGACCGATTTTTGCACCCTTCACCTCGGGGCCGATGCCGGGGATCTTCTGCGCCTCGCGCTCGGCGAAGAACACATGCCGCTGGGCGCGCGACTGGTCGCCGACGACGAGGCGCATGAACGCCTGCTGCTCGGCCCTGGCGCCTTCGTCGAAGGGCAGGGTGAAGGAATTGCGCACGGCCTCGACGCAGGCGGCCGGCGCCTCGACCCCCTTGAGCCGCTTCGTCGCCTCGGCGGCGGCAGCCTCGAAGGCGGACGGGTCGGCCTTGGCGGCGGCAATCTTGTCGCTCCGGTCGCGCACGCGGATGAGCCGGGTCGGGTCGATCGTATGGGCGAAATCGATGGCGCCCTGCACCGGATCGGCGACGATCGCATCGATCAGCCCATCGGCCAGCGCGGCCTTGGCGCCGATCATCTTCCCGGAGACGATGGCGGCCACCGCTTTTTCCGGCCCGATCAGCCGCGGCAGGCGCTGCGTGCCGCCGGCCCCCGGCAACAGGCCGAGCTTGACCTCGGGAAGGCCCATCCGCGCGGACTCGACGGCAACGCGGTAATGGCAGCCGAGTGCCAGTTCCAGCCCGCCGCCGAGCGTGGTGCCGAACAGGGCGGCGATGACCGGCTTCTGGCAATTGTCGAACCGCTCGATCACCTCGTGCAGGCCCGGCGCGCGAGGCGGCTTGCCGAATTCGGTGATGTCGGCGCCGGCCGAGAAGGTGCGGCCCTTGCAGGCGAGCACGATGGCGCGGACCGAGGTATCCGCCTCCGCCGCCGCGAGCTGCTCGACGAGCCCGGCCCGCACGGCATGGCCGAGCGCGTTCACCGGCGGATTGTCGATCGAGATGACGGCGACGCCTTTGGCGATTTCGAGCCCGACTTTCTGCTCGTTCATGTTTCCTCCGCTTGAATGGTCATGGCCTGCACCATTGGTTAAGCGTTTATCGCTTGCGGTCGGGGGCGATGCAAGACCCCCGTCCCGCCTTCGCGGTGTCAGAGGCCGGGGCCGACCATTTCGCGGGCGAACCAGGCGATTGCCGGCAGCGGGTTGGTGGCGACCGCACCCGGATCGCGCGGGGCGAGGGCGGCGAGGTCCGGCAGGCCCGCCGGTGGCGGCACCGTCGCGTTCACCGGCCAGAAGGCTGAATCCATGTCGTCGGCAGCGAGCGCCGCGCGCTGGCCGGCGGGCGAGCAGGCGAAGGCAATGAACGTCGCCGCGGCCCGCCGCAGCGCCGGGGTGATGTGCCGCGGCATCACGATCAGGCTCGGCATCAGCACGGCGGGCGCCGGCACGACGGCTTCAAGCGACGGATCGATCCGTGACGCGACGTGGAAGGCCACGGCGGAGCGGATGAGTGCCAACTGGATGGCGCCGCTGCGCAGGGCGGCGACGGTTTCCGCCGTGGTGGCATAGATGTGCAAACCGGCGCCCTTGAGCGCGGTGACGAAGCGGCTCCCCTCGGGCCAGCCCTCGGTCGCAAGCAGGCTTTCGAGGCTGCCCCAGGCGGCGTCGTCCGTCGTCGGGTCGGCCATGCCCGAGAGTCCGCGGCGGGAAGGCGCCAGCAGGCCGCGCCAGTGCTGCGGCGGGGTGAAGGGCGCCGATTTCGACATCAGCACCACGCCGCCGAGTTCGAGTCCGGTCGGGATCGCGCTGCCATCCGCGGGAACGAGGGCGGCGGCCCGGGGCGAGAGCCCGGCCGGCACCGCGAGGTGACGCGCGAGCAGGCCCCGCGCGTCGAGGGCCATGGCGGTCGGCGTGCCGGCGAACCAGGCGAGCGCCCATCGCGGGTGCGTTCCCTCACGCTCGATCCGGTCGGCGAGGCCGGTCGGCGGCGGGCGGCGCACGCGCACGGCGGTTCCGGTCTTCGCGGTGAAGGCGCGGGCGACGGCAGGCGCGTAGTCAAGCCGCGAATACAGCGTGAGCGATGCGGCGCGCGCGGCGAAGGGCATGCCGAGCAAACAGGCGAGGACAAGCGGAACGAGACGGCGCATCAGAGACTCCCGGCAACCCGTTCGACGACACCCGACCAGTCCGCCGGACGCTCCTGGCGGAACAGGCGCAGCGAGGGGTACCAGGGCGTGTCGTCGCGGTCCAGCAGCCAGCGCCAGTCGGGCGCATAGGGCAGGATGATCGAGGTCGGCACGCCCGAGGCGCCGGCCAGATGGGCGACCGAGGTGTCGATCGTCACCAGCCGGTCGAGGCATTGCAGGATCGCCAGCGTATCGGTGAAATCGAAGATGGACGGACCGAGATTGACCAGCGGCGCCCGGCCGAAATAGCCGCCCACCTCGTCGATCCGGTCGCCTTTCTGCACGGTGACGATCGCGATGTCCGGCCGGGCGAAGAGTGGCGCGAAGCGCTCCAGCCGCACCGTGCGCTTGCGGTCGTTCTTGTGGGTCGGACGCCCGGCCCAGACCAGGCCGACGCGCTTCAGCCCCGGCGGCACCAGCGCGGCGAGACGCTGGCGCCAGGCCTCCACCTTGCGCGGATCGGCCCGCAGATAGGGAGTCTCCGCAGGAATCGTCCCGATCGTCGTGCCAGCGAGGCGCGGCAGGCCGGAGAGCGGCATGTAGGCGTCGTATTCGCCGGCGGCGGCCCAGCTGTTCGCGAACCGGCCGACCTCGGGGAATTGCCGCAGCAGCGGCAGGAGATCGCCGCCGCAGGCGATCACCGGCTTCGGGGCGCGGGCGGCGACCCAGGGGATGTAGCGGCCGAACTGGATGCAGTCGCCGAAGCCCTGGTCGGCGACCAGCAGCAGCCGACCCTCCGGCATCGGGCTGCCGTCCCATTGCGGCTTGTCCGTCTTCGGCAGCATGCCCTCGGCCTGCTTCAGCTTGAAGCGCCACTCGTAGCTCTCCCAGCCTTCCGTCAGCCGGCCGCCGATCAGCAGCAGTTCGGCGCGCTCGAAATGCGCCTCGGCGAAATCAGGTGACAGCGCGATGGCGCGGTCGGCGGCCTCGATACCCGCGTCCAACTCGTGGCGCTCGTAGTGGATCAGGGCGAGATTGAAATGAGCGGCACGGTCCTCCGGCGCGAGCTCGACGGCGCGCAACGCCATCGCCAGGGCGTCGTCCAGCCGACCGGCGCCGCGATAGATCTCGCAGGCATTGCGCGGATAGATCGCGACCTCCGGCGCCAGCGCGAGGGATTTCTCGATCCGCTCGATCGCGCGTGGGATGTTGCCGCGCCGGTAGGCGACGATGCCCGAGAGATGCAGGATGTGCGGATGCCCCGGTGAGGCGGCGACCGCGCGCTCGGCGAGCGATTCGGCGTCCTCCAGCCTGCCATCCCGCTCGAGTGCGGTGATCTCGGCCAGAACTTCGCCGACCGTGATCTTCGCCGTCGGCGGCGGCGGCGCGGCGCTCATGCCGAGAGCTCCGGCGCGGCGGCATAGCCGAGGCGTTCGATCCAGGGAGCGAGAACAGGCATTGCCTCGCCGAAGATGTCGCCGAAGCGGCGGTGGCGGAACAGGCCGCGGCGATGCGGCGGGTCCAGTTCGGCGCGATAGGCCGGAACCCGCGGCACGGCGCGCGGCGGAGCGGCGATCATCGCGGCGGGGTCGGCGGCGAGGCCGATGAAGTCGAGCACACGGCGCAGCGTCGCCTCCGTGTCGGTGACGAGATCCTCGTAGCGGACGGGCAGGTAGCGCATCGTGGTCTGCCCGCGGACATGGGCGATGGCGTCCATCTGCGCGTCGTAGAGCCGGGCGAGGCTGGCCAGCGTCACGCCGGCATTGCCCTCGTAAAGCCGGTCCTGCGCGAAGCCGGACAGCACCACATCGAGCGGGTGGCGCAGCACATGGATCACCGGCGCCTCCGGGAACAGCGTGTTGGCGAGGCCGAGCAGCCAGGGCAACTCGGGATGGCGGTCGGTCACGAACCGCGCCCGCGGCCCGATGATGCCGGCGGCACGCAGCAGGGCGACATAGCGGCTGGCGAGAATCGCGGGAATGTCACGCGCCTCGCCGGTCACTGTCCCCTCAAGGGCAGCAGGAAAGTCGAGCGCCGGCCCGCCGAATCCCTCGACCAGCCTGGGCAGCAGCCGGCCGAGGCCGGGTAGCGGCGCCCGGTTGTCCGCCGGGTCGATGTCCACCGCCTGGGTGAGCAGGTGTTCGAGGAGGGACGATCCCGAACGCGGCGCACCGACCAGGAAGACCGGCACCGGCGCGTTTGCCGCCGGCGCTGGCCGTGGCAGCCCCGCCAGACGGTCGGCCCTGAACGTGCCGCGGATGCCGGCGAGCCGGGCCTCGATCGGCGCGGGATCGAACTGGCGGCGGGCGCGTTCCCGCTGGAAGATCCGGCCGGCCCGGTAGGCGGCCCATGCCTCGTCATGGCGGCCGAGGCGTTCGAGCGCGCGGCCGCGCATCGCCAGTTCGGTGGTGAGCAGCGGTTGCGGCGCGATCGCCGCCTCGGTGGCGGCGATGCGGTCGAGCGCGGCCTCGGCATCGCCCTCATGCAGCCGGGACAGCGCGATCAGGGCCGCGACCATGCGGTCGTCCGGCGCAGCCGTCCGGGCTTCGGCCAGCAGTTCGGCGGCCGCGTCGAACCGGCCGCGCCCGGCCTCGACCTGCGCGAGCCCGGCCAGGGCACGCACCGGCCTGGCCTGGCCGGACAGCACCTGCCCGTAGAGCGCCGCCGCCTCGTCGAGCCGGCCTTGCTGGCGAAGGTTCCATGCGAGGTTGCCGGACAGCGTCGGGTTCGGTGCCTCGATCAGCGCCTGGGCCATCCGGTAATGCTGCTCGCCGAAGGTCGGGCGGCCGGTTTCGGTCTGGATCATGCCGAGCAGGTGATGCACCGACGGGTCACGTGGGGCGAGCACCAGCGCGCGTCGCGCCGGGGCTTCGGCCTCGGCGTGGCGGCCCTGGCCGATCAGGAGTTGGGCGTGCTGGACATGCGCCGCCGGCGTCTCGGGCGGCAGCGCGGCTATGCGGGCGACGAGGGCGATAGCCGCCGGAATCCGCCGCTCGGCATGGCGGATCTCGTAGAGCAGACGCAGCGCCTCGCGATGCAGCGGCGCGAGATCGAGCACCTGCAGCAGCAGGCGCTCGGCGTCGCGGTTGCGCCCGGCGGTCCGCGCCTCGCGCGCCTGCTCGACCTGCGGCGCGATCAGTGCGTGATGGGCGGGGTCCGGCGCTCCGCCGCCGTCGAGCGCGCAGCACCGCCGCGCGCGCAGCCCGGAGCCGCAGGCGCAGGGAGCGGGATCGGGGCGGGGAGCCGGAGACGGCGATGCGGCGCTCATGGGCGGATCATGCAGGGTTTGCGTTAACGCGCAAGGGTTCGCTCCAGCTGGCGGCGCGGTCTCAATTGCAAATAAATCTCAAGTAAAACAAGGAACTTGACCTTGTCCGGCGGTGCCGCCATGTCTCGCGCATGCGCAACTTTTCAGAACTGTCCGACCGCGAGATCCTGGCCCTGGCGATCGGCGCCGAGGAAGAGGACGGCCGGATCTATGCCGACATCGCCGAATCGCTGCGGGCCGATTATCCGGCCTCGGCGAAGGTGTTTTCGGAGATGGCGGCGGAGGAGAGCGAGCACCGCCGCTCGCTGATCGACCTCTACCAGCAGAAATTCGGCGACCATATCCCGCTGATCCGCCGGCAGGACGTGCGCGGCTTCCTTGCCCGCAAGCCGGTCTGGCAGCTGCCGACGCCCTCGATCAACGATGTGCGCAAGCTCGCCGAGAGCATGGAGGCGGAAACCCAGAATTTCTATCGCCTCGCCGCCAGCCG
>JAJZFF010000419.1 GCA_021805485.1 Pseudomonadota bacterium | reverse complement strand
TGATGCCGGGCTCGGGATTGTCGCCGAGCAGGCCTTCGGGATCGCGGACGCGGAAGGCGAGGCCGACCACGGTCGCGACCGGGGCGAGGGTGATGTAGCGCTTGTCGCAGGAAACCAGGAAGCCGAGGGTCTCGCGGCCCTCCCACATGCGGCGGACGACGATGCCCGTGTCGGTGATCGAGGCGGCGTCGGACCCGGCATAGGGGTTGGTGAGCGCGAAGCAGGGCACGTCCTCGCCGCGGGCGAGGCGCGGGAGGTAGTGGTTCTTCTGCTCCTCGGTGCCGTAATGGAGCAGGAGTTCGGCCGGGCCGAGGGAGTTCGGCACCATGACCGAGACCGCCGCCGCCGAGCAGCGGGTGGCGAGCTTCATCACCACCGCGGAATGCGCGAGTGCCGAGAAGCCCTTGCCGCCATGCGAGCGGGGGATGATCATGCCGAGGAAGCCGGCCTCCCTGGCGTAGTCCCAGGCGGCGGGCGGCATGTCCTGCCAGATCTGGGTGCTGTCCCAGTCATTGGCGAGGTCGCAGAGGCGCTCGGTCTCGTTGTCGAGGAAGGATTGTTCCTCCGGGCTGAGCACCGGCTTCGGGGTGGCGAGCAGCTTCGACCAGTCGGGACGGCCGGCGAAGAGCTCGGCATCCCACCAGACGGAGCCGGCCTCGATGGCGCTGCGCTCGGTCTCGCTCATCTTCGGCATGATGCGGCGGAACACCGGCAGCAGGCGGCGGCTGAGCAGGCGCTGGCGGGTGCCGGTCGCCGACAGCAGGGCCGCCGGCACGCCGATGACGGCCAGCAGGATGACGCTCGCGATCCAGCCGGCGGCGCCGATCAGCCAGCCGATCACCAGCCAGGCCAGGAGGCCGGCAAGAAACAGCCGCGCGGGGCGACGCGCGGCAATGAGGGCGCCGGCGCCGGCAATGCCGGCGAGCCACCAGAGGGCAGTGATCCAGTCCATGTCGTCAATCTCCCTTTTCCGGGTCTCCGTCGCTCAGGCCGCGGCGATCGCGCCGGTCGAGCGGTCGGTGAAGGCGTCGTAATGGATGTCGGCCGCCGCGATGCCCGCCGCGCGCAGCACCGGCAATGCGGCGTCGATCATCACGGGCGGCCCGCAGAGATAGGCCTGATGGCCGGCAAGTGCGGCGCCGAGCGCGGCGAGATGCTCGTGCACGAAGCCGCGCGCGCCGGACCAGTCCGAGCCCGCCGGCTCGGCCGAGAGGACCGGCACGAAGGTGAAACGGGAAATCCAGCTGCGGGTGAGAAGCGAAATCTCGTCGAGCGCGTAGAGATCGGCCCTGGTGCGGACACCGAAAATCAGGATCGCGTCGCGCGGCACGCGGTCGGCCCGCGCCTGTTCGAGCACCGCCCTGACCGGGCCGAGCCCCGATCCGCCGGCGATGGCGACGATGGGGGCGGTGCCGGGGCGGAGCCAGAAATCGCCGAACGGGCCGCGCAGGTCGAGCGCATCGCCCGGCTTCGCGGTCTCGAACAGCCATGACGTGAAGGCGCCGCCGGGGACGTGGCGGATGAAGAAGCGGGCGGTCGTCGCATCCGGGCCGGAGGGCGGGTCGATGAAGGAGAACTGCCGCGTCTCGTCGCCGGGCCTGGCCAGTTCGGCATACTGGCCGGCGGTATAGGCGAGCGGGGCATCGAGCCTCACCGACAGGCGCATGATGTCCGACGTCATGCGGTCGAGTGCGGCGATGGTGGCGCGCACTGCGATCACGTCATGCCGGGGTCCGCCGAGGGAAAGCCGGTCGTTCTCGAGAACGACCGGGCCCTTCGGCACCGACTGGCAGGCGAGGATGACGCCGGCGCGCATCTCCTCGTCGGTCAGGAGGTAGGATTTGTCGGTGAGTTCGCGCACCTCGCCCTCGATCAGCCGGGTCTTGCAGGTGCCGCAGGAGCCGACACGGCAGCTGTGCGGATAGGCGATGCCCTGGTCGAGCGCGGCCTGCAGGATGGTCTGCTTCGGCGGCACGTCGAAGCAGAGATCCGCGGGCAGGACGCGGACGCTCGCCGCGCCCTGCCCGCCGCCGAACAGACGGTCGAGAAGCCCCATCGCTCACTCCGCCGCGGCAAAGGTGGCGAGATGCGCGCGGGAGGCGGCTAACTCGGGCACGCCGCTGCGCGTATTCGCCGCCTCGATCAGCGGGAATTCGGCGGGGATCGCGTAGCGGCGGTCCCAGTCGAGCACCAGCGGGTGGACGATGCGCCGGAAGACCGAGGGCAATAGCGCGAGGTAGATCATCGTGAGGTAGCCGAACGGCATCATCGGCGCGTCGGGATAGGAGCGGAGTTCCCAGTAGGGCTTGTCGCCCATGGCGTGGTGATGCGAGTGGCGGGTGAGGTTGAACAACAGCCAGGAGGAGACCCGGTGGTTGCAGTTCCACGAATGCCGCGGCTCGATCGGCGCGCCCGGCACGCGGACGATGCCGTAATGCTCGATGTAGTTGACCGCCTCGAGATAGCTTTTGCCGAACAGCGATGTCGCGAAGAAGACGGCGACGCCGACCCAGCCGGCGAAGAGGA
>JAJZFF010000161.1 GCA_021805485.1 Pseudomonadota bacterium | reverse complement strand
GGTCGGCGCCGATCCGGCCCGCCGCCTCCGCCGCGGCGAAGCGCGCGCGATCGGCCGCCGCCTCGGCGCGGGCGAGAACGGTCTCGGCCAGCATGCCCGCCGTGGCGCGCTGGGCGATCAGCGCCTGCGCCTGCCCGGCCTCGCGGGCCGCGAGGCGTTGCAGCCGCGCCGCGCGCCGGTCCAGCCACAAGGTCAGCAGCGCATCGCGCACCGCCGACCGCTCCCGCCAGGCAGCGGCGGCGATGACATCGCGCGCGGCGGCCTCGCGCGCCCGCGCCGCCGCGATCCCGGCCTGCCGCGCGCCGAAATTCGCGACCAGGAACTGGATCACCGGCCCGACCTTGATCGGCGAGGGCACCGGCTGGGTGGCGTTGAAGGTCGGCGACAGCGACAGCGTCGGGTTGGGAAGCTGGCGCGCGCGCACGACCTGCCCGGCCGCCACGTCGGCTTCCGTGGTGCGGATCCTGAGGTCCGGCCGCTCGTAGACGGCGACCAGCGTCAGCGCCCGCAGGCCGAAACGCCCGTGCGGAGGCTCGCCCATCGCGTCGAGAAACCGCACGAGGCCGGGCTGGTCGAGCCGGCGGGCGGTCAGCGCGGCGGCGGCGGCGGCGGGGTCGATCGGCGCGGGCCGGACGTGCGCGCAGCCCGCCAGCGCCAGGACGAGCAGCGGGGCGACCCGCCGCAGCGCGGGCAAAAGTCCGCGATGCCGCGGGCCGGGCGCATGGCCGGCGGGCCCGATCAACCGCGATACCTCCGTTCGTGCCGTGCCATGCAATGTCTTCGTGCAAATCGCCCCGCGCGGATCGCGGGAAAACGAGCCGAGGCAGTGAGCGGGCCGGCGCGCCAAGTCAATGCCGGCGGGTTCACAAGGTTGCCAGCCGGTTGCCGGAGAGCGCGGCCCTCAGCCCCAGCGCAGGACCAGCGGATCGAGCCGCCGGGCGATTTCCAGCAGCCCGTCGCGCGTCGCCGGATGCAGCGGCGCGAGGGGATGGCGCACCGCCTCGCTGCGGATCACCCCGCCTTCGCGCATCAGCGCCTTCGCGGCGATCAGCCCGCACTGGCGGTTCTCGTAGTTGATCAGCGGCAGGATGCGCTCGTAGCCGGCCACCGCCTCGTCGCGCCGGCCGGCGAGATAGGCGTGCACGATGGGGCCGATCAGGTCGGGATAGCCGCCGCCGGTCATCGCGCCGGTGGCCCCCGCGTCGAGATCGGCGAGCAGGGTGATCGCCTCCTCGCCGTCCCACGGCCCCTCGATCGCGGCGCCGCCGAGCTCGATCAGGCTGCGCAGCTTGGCCGCCGCCTGCGGCGTCTCGATCTTGAAATAGGCGATCTGCGCGATCTCGCGCGCCATCTGCGCGAGCAGCTCGGCCGGCAGCGGCGTGCCGGCCACGGGGGCGTCCTGGATCATCACCGGGATGCGGATCGCATCCGACAGGCGGCGGAAGAAATCCCACAGCCCGGCGGCGCCGACGCGGATCGTCGCACCGTGATAGGGCGGCATCACCATGACCATCGCCGCCCCCATCGCCTCGGCGCGGCGGCTGCGCTCGATGCAGATATCGGTGCTGAAATGGCTCGTCGTCACGATCACCGGCACGCGGCCGGCGACGTGTTCGAGCATCCGCTTCATCAGGATCTCGCGCTCGTCATCGCCGAGGACGAACTGCTCGGAGAAATTGGCGAGCAGGCACAGCCCGTCCGAGCCGGCATCGATCATGAAATCCACGGCGCGGCACTGGCCGTCGAGATCGAGCCGCCCCGACTCGTCGAAAATCGTCGGCACCACGGGGAACACACCCCTGTATCGCGGTCTCGTCTGCGTCTCGGTCATGGTCGTTCCCAGGCTGCTGGTTGCGCCGGCGCAGAGATGCGGTCCGGCGGCGGCGGTCCCCGGCTTGGGTTCGCGCCGCGCGGCAGCTTCCCGTCCCCGGCGGAAAAGTCAATCCGCCGGCGGGCGTTCACATTCCGCGGCGCGGGGTTGCAGTCATGCGGCGGGGCCGCCATTCCGGACGGGTCGGCAACGGGGAAGGGGAGACCATCGGCAGTGGGCTGGGCCAGGACTTTCATGCGCATGGACGAGCGGCGCTATTACGGCGCCAAGGTGCCGCAGATCACGCTGGCGTTCTGGGTCGCGAAGATCCTCTCCACCGCGATGGGCGAGGCCACTTCCGACTTCCTGGTCTTCCACACCAATCCCTATCTCGCGGTGATCGGCGGCGGGCTCGGCTTTCTCGCCGCCCTCGCCCTGCAATTCGCGACCCGGCGCTACGTGCCGGCGATCTACTGGCTGCTGGTCGTGATGGTCAGCATTTTCGGCACGATGGTGGCGGATGTCATCCATGTCGTCCTCGGCGTGCCCTATCCGGTATCGACCGGGATGTTCGCCGCGAGCCTCGTGGTGATCCTCGGCGCCTGGAGCCTGTCGGAACGCACGCTGTCGATCCACACCGTCGCCACCCCGCGGCGCGAGGCGTTCTACTGGGCCACCGTGATCGCCACCTTCGCCCTCGGCACCGCCGCCGGCGACC
>JAJZFF010000411.1 GCA_021805485.1 Pseudomonadota bacterium | reverse complement strand
CTGCAATTCCGGAACGGCCTACGGCGCGACGGCCAATAGCGGCGCCCTCTATATCGACGGCAAGCCCTCGACCCCGGTCCCCGAACCCGGCTCGCTGGCCCTGCTCGGCACCGCCCTGGCCGTCCTCGGCCTCGCCGCCCGCCGCAAGCGCCGCGCCTGACCCGCCCGCCCCCGGCAACCAAGCCGGGGGTTTTCCCCCATCCCCGGCCCGCATCCCGGCCGGCGAACCGCTCCCCCGCGCCGCCGCGACCGCCGCCACGCATCTTTCCCAATGTCCTTCCGATGCGTTAGCGTCTCCCGACGGACGAGATCGGGCCCACCGATAGCATCGACACGGGAGCGACACGGTTGGACAGGGAGCGAGACAATCGCGGCGACCAGCGAGTCTCCGACGCCGGAGCAAGACCGCGAGATCACCTCGTCGCCCTCGGCCTGTTCATGGCCGCCCTGCCGCCCGCGATCGCCTGCATGCGCAGCGTCGGGTTCTGGCTCGGTGGTCACTCCTGGTTTCCGCTTGCGGATGGCCTGAACATTTGGAGCGGCGCCCATCTGGCGCTGAACGGCCAGCTCGCGACCCTGTTCAATCCCGCCGCGTATGGAGAATGGTTCCACGCCCATTTCGGCGGCGACCTTCATACATGGTCATATCCGCCGGATTACCTTCTTGCGGTCCTGCCGTTCGGTCTCCTGCCGCCGGCCGCCGCCGTCCTGTGGTTCGACCTGCTGGGCTTCCTGATCCTGCTGGCCGCCCTGAGGGCCTGCGGCTTCGATGCCCGGTTCACTGCCGCTGTCCTGCTCAGCCCGGCCGCCCTCGCCAATCTGTATGACAACACGAACGGCGCGCTCTTCGCGGCTCTGCTGGTGGCCGGCCTGTTCCTCTCGGAGAAGCGGCCCTATGCCGCCGGCGTGCTGATCGGTCTCGTCACGATGAAGCCGCAGCTCGGCGTGCTCATCCCGGTCTTCTGGCTGGCGCGCGGCAACTGGCGCAGCATCCTCGCCGCCGCGCTCACGACGGTCGCGCTGGTGATCGCCAGCGCCTCGGCGTTCGGCTGGACAAGCTGGACGATGTTCGCCACCCGCGTGATGCCGTTCATGAGCCGCGTGCTGGTTCAGCTCACCGCAAAGCCCCATCACGGGCCGCGCGCCATGATCATGAGCGTGTTCAGCCTGGCGCAACAGCTTGGCCTGGGGTTCCACGTCGCGACGGCGCTTCAGGCGGCGGCGACGATCGCCGCCCTCGTGCTGGCCGCCGGTCTCGGCCGCACCCGCGCGATCCCCGCGCCCGGTCTCGTCGCCGCCCTGCTGCTGCTGACGACGCTGGCCACGCCCTATATCTGGTTCTACGACATGATCCCCGCCTCGTTCGCCGTAGCACTGCTGGCGCGGGACGGAATCAGGACCGGCTTTCGTCCCGGCGAGCTGGCCGTCTATGCCTGCCTCTGGATCACGCCGGGCATCGCCCCCGAGCTGGCGATGCGCGGCCTGCCGAGTTTTGCCCCGGTATTCGTCGTCCTGTCATTGGTCTACCTGTGGCGGCGCGCCGCGGCGGTCACCTCGGTCTCATCCGGGGCCGGTCGGCCGGCGCCGGAGTGAACGGGTCCGGAAATGCACCCGCGCGCCGCCCCGGCGTGACGACGACACCCGGCACCCGGCGCCCCCGCATGGCCAGCTTGGCCCGCCCGCCCGCCGCCCTATGATACGGCGCACATCATGGCCGTTATGGCGACGGAGCAAAAATGCATCTTCCCCATCCCGAATTTCACCTCCTCGGCCGCACCGGCTGGCTCCGCGCCGCCGTGCTCGGCGCCAATGACGGCATCATCTCCACCGCCAGCCTCATCCTCGGCGTGATCTCCGCCAGCGGCGTCCGGCACGATGCGCTGGTCGCCGGCGTCGCCGGGCTGGTGGCGGGCGCGATGGCGATGGCCGCCGGCGAATATGTCTCCGTCAGCTCCCAGGCCGATACCGAAACCGCCGCCCTCGCCAAGGAACGCGCCGAACTCGCCGAAAGCCCCGCCTCCGAACACGCCGAACTCGCCGCGATCTACGTCGCCCGCGGCGTCGCGCCCGATCTGGCCGGCGCCGTCGCCACCCAGCTGATGGCGCATGACGCGCTCGGCGCCCATGCCCGCGACGAGCTGGGCCTCACCGAATTCACCGCTGCCAACCCGATCCAGGCGGCCATGGCCTCCGCCGCCACCTTCGCCGTCGGCGCCGCCGCCCCGCTCATCCTCGCCGCCACCCTGCCGAAACCCGTGCTCTCCGCCGGAATCGGCCTCGGCGCCCTCATCTTCCTCGCCGTGCTCGGCGCCGTCGGCGGCCGCGCCGGCGGCGCGCCGATGCTCAAGCCCGCCCTGCGCGTCGCCTTCTGGGGCGCCGCCGCCATGGTCGCCACCACGCTGATCGGCCACCTGTTCGGCGCCACGGTCTAGTTTTCCGCCCCCGGACTCGATCGGCGTTCAGGAGCGGAACACCGGGTCGTGTAAAGATTCTCTAACGGAATTCTTGCCCACCGCGGCCGCTCGCGCGC
>JAJZFF010000291.1 GCA_021805485.1 Pseudomonadota bacterium | reverse complement strand
GGCGGCGGTCTCCGCGTAGGCGCTGTCCGGAACTGTCCGGCCGGTGCGCGCTCTGGCCGGGCTGGCGCAGGTCGAGGCCGGGCGCGGCCGGTTCGACGCGGCGGAAGCGCTGCTGGCCGAAGCCGGGACGGCCGCCCCGGGCGACCGCATGGTCGCGGCCCTGATCGCACTGTCCCGGCTGCGTGCGGGCGATGCCGAGGCCGCGCTCGACCGCATCGCCGCCACCGAGGCGGCAATCGCGCCGCAACCGCTGCTCACCACCGAACTGGCGATGCGCGGCCGCGCGCTGGAACGCCTCGGCCGCCACGACGAGGCCTGGGCCGCCTATCTTGCCGGCCGCGACTTCCAGCGCGAACGCGCCCGCCGCCGGTTCGATCCCGCGCCGATCGAGGCCCGGCTCGCCGGCATCCGCGAAACGTTCAGGGCCGACCGTCTGGCAGGGCTGCCGCGGCCAGCGCCCCGGCATCCGCGAAACGTTCAGGGCCGACCGTCTGGCAGGGCTGCCGCGGCCGGCGCCCGTGGCGAACGCGCCGGTGCCGGTCTTCCTGCTCGGCGCGCCGCGCTCCGGATCGTCCCTGCTGGAACACCTGCTGGCCCAGGCGACGGAGATCGACCCCGCGGACAACCGCGCGCCGCTGCCCGGCCTCGGGCGGCTGCTGCCCAGGCTGGTCGAGGGGTTTGGCGGGCCGACGCTCGACTTTCCGGCCGCCCTCGAGGGCACGGTGGCCGGCGAGGCGCAGGACATTCCGGCCATTCTCGCCAGCCGCTATGGCCATTCTCGCCAGCCGCTATGCCGCCCTGATCCGCGCCGCCGGCATTGTCGGGCCGCAGGCGCGGTTCGTGACCGACCGCCATCCCGAACTGCCCTGGCTGCTCGGCCTCGCCAACACGCTGTTCCCGGGGGCGCCGGTGATCCATGTGCTGCGCCACCCCCTCGACGTGGTACTGTCCGGCTTCGCGCAGGACCGGCTTTACGACGGCAATGCCGGCGTGACGCTGGCCAGCCTCGCCCGGCTCTACGACGCGCAGATGAACGCCATCGCCCATGTCCGCGGACAGACCACCATGCGCTACCTGCCCGTCCGCTACGAGGATCTCGTCACCGACACGGAGGCGACGCTGCGCCGCGTGCTCGACTTCATCGGCCTGGCCGCCGACCCCGCCGCGATGATCGCCGCCCCGCCGCGCGCCGTCCCGCGCGTTCCGGCCTATCGCGCCGAGCTGGAGCCGCCGCATCGCCGGGGTGTGTTCCGCCACCGCCGCTTCGGCGACGTCTTCGGCGAGGCGATGCCGGTTCTCGCCCCCTGGATCGAGCGCCTCGGCTATGCCGCGACGCCGGAGGGCGCGGCATGAGCGCCGCGCCGCAACCGACGGCGAAGATCACGGTCGGCGAGGTGCTGGCCGAGATCACCGCGCTCGAACGGGACGGCAGGCTGGAGGACGCCGAATCGCTCGCCGAGCGCGCGGTCGCCGCCTCGCCCGGGCATCCGCACATCCTGCATCTCTCGGGGATCGTCGCCTACCGGCGCGGCAACATCCCGCGCGCGATCGAGCGGATCGAGAAATCCCTCGTCCTGGCGCCGGAGGTCGCGATCTATCCGCGCAACGCCTGCGAGATCTATCGCGGCGCCGGGCGGCTCGACGACGCGCTGGCGATGGCGTTGCGCGCCGTCGAACTCGCGCCGGAGGAGCGCGCCGCGCATTTCAATCTCGCCCTGATCCGCTACGAGCGCCACGAGCTGGACGCGGGCATCGAGGCGGCCGACCGCGCCATCGCGCTTTCACCTGATTTCGCCGAGGCGCATTTCGAGCGCGCCGAGCTGCTGCTGATCGGCGGAAGGCTGACGGAAGGCTGGGAGAGCTACGAATGGCGCTTCAAGCTGAAGCAGGCCGACGGCATGCTGCCGAAGACCGACAAGCCGCAATGGGACGGCAGCCCGATGCCGGAGGGGCGGCTGCTGCTGGTCGCCGACCAGGGCTTCGGGGACTGCATCCAGTTCGGCCGCTATATCCCCTGGGTCGCGGCGCGCGCGCCGAAGCCGGTGATCGCCTGTGGCGGTGATCTCATGCCGCTGCTGCGGCAGTTCCCCGAGGTGGGCCGGTTCGCGAACAGCTGGGCCGCCGCGGGCGAGTATGACGCCTTCATGCCGCTCTCCGGGCTGCCGCGCCTCGCCGGCACGACGATCGCGACGATTCCGGCGGACATCCCCTATCTGCGGGCCGATCCGCGCAAGGTGGAGGCGTGGCGCCAGCGCCTCGCCGCGCTGGTGCCGCCGGGGCTGAAGCGCATCGGCCTGGTCTGGGCCGGGCGGCCGACCCACAAGAACGACCGCAAGCGCACGGTGCGGCTGGAGCGTTTCGCGCCGCTGTTCGCGCGGCCGGACATCGCGATCGTCACCGTGCAGAAAGGCGACCGGATCGACGAGGTGGGCGGGTATTTCGGCCCGGCGCCGCTGGTCAATCTCGGGCCGTCGATCTTCGATTTCACCGATACGCTGGCGATCCTGCAATGCCTCGACCGGCTGGTGACGATCGACACCTCCGTCGCTCATCTGGCCGGCGCCTCGGGCGTGCCGACCTCGATCATCCTGCCCTATGCGCCCGACTGGCGCTGGCTGCTGGACCGCGAGGACACGCCCTGGTACCCGTCGCTGCGCCTGTTCCGCCAGGAGCGCCCCTCCGACTGGTCCGGCGTCGTCGAACGGGTTGCCGGGAGTCCTCGACTGGCGCTGGCTGCTGGACCGCGAGGACACGCCCTGGTACCCGTCGCTGCGCCTGTTCCGCCAGGAGCGCCCCTCCGACTGGTCCGGCGTCGTCGAACGGGTTGCCGGGAGTCTCTGATGCGCCGTCTCGCTTCGCTTGTTCTCGCCTGCCTGTTCGGCATGCCCTTCGCCGCGCACGCCGCATCGCTCACGCTGTATTCGCGGCTTGATTATGCGCCCGCCGTCGCCCGCGCCTTCACCGCGAAGACCGGGATCGCCGTGCGCGTGCGCCGCCCGCCGCCGACCGGCCTCGCCGACCGGATCGAGCGCGAGGGCGCGCACCCGCGATGGGCGCTCGCCTGGTTCGCCGGCACGCCGAACGCCGTGGCCCTCGACGCGCGGGGGCTGCTGGCGCGCCATCTGCCGGTGCCGGCCGGCCTCTCGCCCCGCGCCGCCGCCCTCATTCCGGCGGATGGCAGCGCAATCCCGACCGGACTCGAACTCGGCGGCGTGGTGCTGATGTCGAAATCGGCGCCGTTCACGCCGCCGCATGGCAGCGCAATCCCGACCGGACTCGAACTCGGCGGCGTGGTGCTGATGTCGAAATCGGCGCCGTTTACGCCGCCGCTGCACTGGCACGGCCTGCTCGCGCCGGCCCGCCGCGGACTCACGGGCATGGCCGACCCGACGACGGACGACGCAGCCTGGGGCGGCCTCGCGAGCCTGCTGGCCACCGAGGGTTGGCCGGACGGGCGCCGCTTCGTCACCGCGCTCGGCGGCGCCGGGCTGCATATCTACGCCACCACGGCGGACACCGTCGCCGCCCTGCGCAGCGGGGCCATCCAGCTCGCCCTCGTCCGCTCCGCCGTGGCCTTCCACGTCGCTTCCCGGATCGATCCCTCGCTCGAAGCCGTCGTGCCGGCTCCAGCCGTGCTGATGCCGAGCCTGATCGTGATGCCGCGGCACATGACGCCGGCCTTGCGGCGGGCGGCGTCGGCGTTCATCGCCTTTGCCTGCTCGCCCGCCGGCCAGCGCGCGGCGCTCGCGTCCGACGACATGGATTCAGCCTTCTGGCCGGTGAACGCGACGGTGCCGCCGCCGCCAGGCCTGCCGGACCTTGCCGCCCTCGCCCCGCGCGATCCGGCCGCGGTCGCCGCCAACCCGCTGCCGGCGATCGCCTGGTTCGCGCGCGAAATGGTCGGCCCCGGCCTCTGACACCGCGAAGGCGGGCCGGGGGTCTTGCATCGCCCCCGACCGCAAGCGATAAACGCTTAACCAATGGTGCAGGCTGCGGCCATCCAAGCGGAGGAAACATGAGCGAGCAGAAAGTCGGGCTCGAAATCGCCAACGGCGTCGCCGTGATCTCGATCGACAACCCCCCGGTGAACGCACTCGGCCATGCCGTGCGGGCCGGGCTGGTCGAGCAACTCGCGGCGGCGGAGGCGGATGCCTCGGTCCGCGCCATCGTGCTCGCCTGCAAGGGGCGCACCTTCTCGGCCGGCGCCGACATCACCGAATTCGGCAAGCCGCCGCGCGCGCCGGGCCTGCACGAGGTGATCGAGCGGTTCGACAACTGCCGCAAGCCCGTCATCGCCGCGCTGTTCGGCACCACGCTCGGCGGCGGGCTGGAACTGGCACTCGGCTGCCATTATCGCGTCGCCGTCGAGTCGGCCCGGATGGGACTGCCGGAAGTCAAGCTCGGCCTGCTGCCGGGCGCCGGCGGCACGCAGCGCCTGCCGCGGCTGATCGGGCCGGAAAAGGCGGTGGCCGCCATCGTCTCCGGGAAGATGATCGGCGCGAAGGCTGCGCTGGCGGACGGGCTGATCGACGCGATCGTGTCCGACCCGGTGCAGGGCGCGATCGACTTCGCCCACACGGTCGATCCCGCGAAGCTGGTCCGCGTGCGCGACCGGAGCGACAAAATTGCCGCCGCCAAGGCCGATCCGAGCGCGTTCGAGGCCGCCGCCGCCGAGGCGACGAAGCGGCTCAAGGGCGTCGAGGCGCCGGCCGCCTGCGTCGAAGCCGTGCGCAATTCCTTCACCCTGCCCTTCGACGAAGGTGCCAAGGCCGAGCAGCAGGCGTTCATGCGCCTCGTCGTCGGCGACCAGTCGCGTGCCCAGCGGCATGTGTTCTTCGCCGAGCGCGAGGCGCAGAAGATCCCCGGCATCGGCCCCGAGGTGAAAGGGGCGAAAATCGGCCGCGCCGTCGTCATCGGCGGCGGCACGATGGGCGGCGGTATCGCGATGAATTTCGCCAATGCGGGCATCCCGGTCACCGTCGTCGAAACCGACGAGGCGGCGCTGGCCCGCGGGCTCGACCGCGTGCGCGGCACCTACGACGTCTCGGTCCAGCGTGGCGCGCTGCCGGCGGGAACGACCGAGAAGCGCATGGCCCTGTTCTCCGGCAGCACCGACTGGGGCGTGATCGCCGAGGCTGACATCGTCATCGAGGCGGTGTTCGAGGAACTCGGGCTCAAGAAGGAGGTCTTCGCGCGGCTCGACGGCATCGCCCGCCCCGGCGCGCTGCTCGCGACCAACACCTCGACGCTGGATGTCGACGCCATCGCCGCCGCGACGAAGCGGCCGGGCGACGTTCTCGGCATGCATTTCTTCTCGCCGGCCAACGTGATGAAGCTGCTGGAGATCGTGCGCGGCAAGGAGAGTTCCGCGCAGTCGATCGCCACCGCCATCGCGGTGGGCAAGACGCTGGGCAAGGTGCCGGTCGTGGTCGGCAATTGCGACGGGTTCGTCGGCAACCGCATGCTGGCGCGCCGCACCATCGAGTGCGAGCGGCTGATGCTGGAAGGCGCGCTGCCGCAGCAGGTCGATGCCGTGGTCAAGGCGTTCGGCTTCCCGATGGGCCCGTTCGCCATGGGCGACCTTGCGGGGCTCGATGTCGGCTGGCGGATCCGCAAGCATCGCGGCGCCACAGCACCGGTGTCCGACGCGCTGTGCGAGATGGGCCGCTTCGGCCAGAAGACCGGCCGCGGCTACTACATCTATGAAAACGGCAGCCGCGTGCCGACGCCCGACCCCGAGGTCGAGGCGCTGATCAAGGACAAGGCGGCAGCGCTCGGCGTCACCCGGCGCGCGATTTCCGACCAGGAAATCCTCGAACGCATGACCTACCCGATGATCAACGAGGCGGCCCGCATCCTCGAGGAAGGCATCGCCATCCGCCCCTCGGATGTCGATGTCGTCTGGGTCTACGGCTATGGCTGGCCGGTCTGGCGCGGCGGGCCGTGCTTCCACGCCGACCTGGTCGGGCTGAAGGAGATCGCCGCCCGGCTGGAGCATTACGCAACGGCGGTGGGCGACGAAACGCTCGCCCCCTGCGCCCTGCTGCGCCGCCTCGCGGATGCCGGCCAAGGGTTCGCGGATTTCGCCCAGGACGCGAAAGCCGCTTCATGAGCACCCGGCCGTTCCCGTGGGAGCGGAATTATCCGCATGATCGTGCGCAGCGTTGCCGAAAACGCGGCGCTGCCCGCGCTGGAATATCGCGACCGTGAAACCGGCTTCGCCGAGCTCGGCGAAGCCATCGGCGAGGTTGCCGCAGGGCTCGCATCGCTCGGCCATGCGAAGGGCGAGCGCATCGCGCTTTATCTGCCGAACGTGCCGGCGCACCCGTTCTGCTTCTACGGCGCGCTGACGGCGGGGCTCGTCGTCGCGCATCTCTCGCCGCTGGATGCGGAGCGCGAGCTTGCTCACAAGCTGCACGATTCCGGCGCACGCACGCTGGTGCTTGCCCACAAGCTGCACGATTCCGGCGCACGCACGCTGGTGACGACCAATCTCGGCGCGATGCTCGGCATGGCGCTGAAACTGCTCGATGCCGGGCATGTGGAGCGCATCATCGTCGCCGACGACGCGGCGTTCGGCGAGATCCCCGGCATGGCGCACCCGCCGATCCCGACGGGCGATCCGCGGGTGATGACGCTCGATGCCCTGCGCGCGCGGGGACGGGCATTCGCGTTCGAGCCGCCCGCCATCGCGCCGGACGATCTGGCGCTGCTGCAATATACCGGCGGCACCACCGGCCTGCCCAAGGGGGCGATGCACACGCACGCGACGCTGCGGGCGGCGGTCGCGATCTACGCCACCTTCTTCGACGGCCAGAACCGCTTCCCGCCGGGGCAGAAATTCCGCGCGATCTGCGTGCTGCCGCTGTTCCATATCTACGCGCTGGTCGTGCTCTGCCTGTTGCAGCTCTCGCGCGGATCGACGCTGCTGCTGCGGCTGAAATTCGATGCCGAGACCACGCTGCGCGACATCGAGGTGAAGAAGGCGAGCTATTTTCCCGGTGTGCCGACGATGTGGATCGCGCTCGCCAACGTGCCGGATCTCGACCGGCGGGACCTGTCGTCGCTTCGCCTCGTCGGCTCGGGCGGCGCGCCGCTGCCGGTGGAAATCGGGCAGCGTTTCGAGCGGCTGACCGGCATGCGCCTCGGCGGCGGCTGGGGCATGACCGAAACCGCCTCGGCCGGCACCGGCAACCTGCTCGACGGGCTGTTCAAGTTCGGCTCCGCCGGCATGCCACTGCCCGGCATCAAGCTCGACGTCGTCGCCCTCGACGATCCGTCCCGCGTGCTGCCTTATGGCGAAACCGGCGAAATCCGCATCCGCTCGCCCAACACCTTCATCGGCTACTGGCAGAACCCCGAGGAGACCGCCCGCAGTTTCGTCGACGGCCATTTCCTGACCGGAGATGTCGGCTATATCGACGAGGACGGCATGGTCTTCCTCGTCGATCGCAAGAAGGACATGATCCTCTCGGGCGGCTTCAACGTCTACCCGACCGTGATCGAGAGCGCGATCTACGAACACCCCGACGTCGCCGAGGTCATCGTCGTCGGCGTGCCGGACGACTATCGCGGCCAGTCGGCCAAGGCCTTCATAACGCTGAAGCCGGGTGCGGCGGAATTCACGATCGAGTCGCTGCGCGACTTCCTCGCCGACAAGCTCGGCAAGCACGAACTCCCCGCCGCCGTCGAATTCCGCGAGGCCCTGCCGAAGACATCGGTCGGCAAGTTCTCGCGCAAGGAATCGGTCGGCAAGTTCTCCCGCAAGGAACTCGCGGCGGAGGAACGCGAACGGCACGCTTCCGCCAGAGCTTCGGGTGCTGCGGCACCATGATCCCGCCCACCATCGCCGCCGCCCCGCGCGGGCGGATGGACACCCCCACCGGCACCCGCAAGGACAGCGCCGGCCGTTTCGAGAACAACTGAGGAGAGCGCCATGGAACTCAGCTTTTCGCCCGAGGAAATCGCGTTCCGCGACGAGGTGCGCGCCTTCATCCGCGACAACCTGCCCGGGGATGTGCAGAAGCGCCTGATCGAGGGACGCGAGATCGGCAAGCAGGACATTGTCGACTGGCAGCGCAAGCTGAACGCGAAAGGCTGGGCGGTGCCGCACTGGCCGCGCGCCTGGGGCGGGCAGGACTGGAGCCCGGTGCAGGAATTCATCCTGCTCGACGAGTTGCAATCGGCCCCCGCGCCCAGCCCGCTGCCGTTCAACGTCTCCATGGTCGGCCCGGTGATCGCGACCTTCGGCAATGACGAGCAGAAGCGGAAATTCCTGCCGGCGACGGCCAACCTCGATATCTGGTGGTGCCAGGGCTTCTCCGAGCCGGGGGCGGGATCGGATCTGGCCGGCCTCAAGACCACGGCCCGCCGCGAGGGCGATCACTACATCATCAACGGCCAGAAGACCTGGACGACCCTCGCCCAGTATGCCGACTGGATCTTCGTCCTCGCCCGCACCGATCCGGGTGCGGAGAAGAAGCAGCAAGGCATTTCCTTCATCCTTGTCGACATGAAGACGCCCGGCATCACCGTCCGGCCGATCCAGCTGATCGATGGCGGGCACGAGGTCAACGAGGTCTGGTTCGACGAGGTGAAGGTGCCGGCGGAAAACCTCGTCGGCGAGGAAAACAAGGGCTGGGACTACGCGAAGTTCCTGCTCGGCAACGAGCGCACCGGTATCGCCCGCGTCGGCGCCTCGAAGCAGCGCCTGCGTCGCATCCGCGAACTCGCCGCGATCGAGCGGGCCGGCGATGCCAGGCTGATCGACGCGCCCTGGTTCCGCGAGAAGCTCGTGGATGTCGAGATCGATCTCAAGGCGCTGGAAATCACCCAGCTCCGCGTGCTCGCCGAGGCGCGCAAATCGGGCAAGCATGGCCGGCCGGATCCGAAATCCTCGATCCTCAAGATCAAGGGTTCGGAAATCCAGCAGGCGACGACCGAGCTTCTGCTCGATGTCGTCGGCCCGCTCGCCATGCCGTTCCAGGGCTCGACCGATCCGGATGACGATGGCAACGCCATGCCGATCGGGCCGGACGACGCGGCCGAGGCGGCGCCCACCTACTTCAACTGGCGGAAGATCTCGATCTACGGCGGCTCGAACGAGATCCAGCGCAACATCATCGCCAAGGCGATCCTGGGGTTCTGAGGACAAGACAATGGATTTCGATTTTACCGAAGAACAGCGCCTGCTGCGCGACAGTGTCGGCAAGCTTTTCGCCAGCCGCTACGCCGATTTCGAAAAGCGCAAGGCCTATGCGAAACTTCCCGAAGGATTCGACCGCGCGGTCTGGGCCGAATATGCCGAGGCCGGGCTGCTCGCCCTGCCCTTCGACGAGGCGCAGGGCGGCTTCGGCGGCGGGCCGGTCGAGACCATGATCGTCATGGAGGAGATCGGCAAGGCGCTGGCCCTCGAACCCTATCTCGCCGCGATCGTCTTCGCCGGCGCCGTCCTGCGCCACGGCTCAAGCGCGGCCGTGAGGGACGAGGTGATTCCCGCACTTGCCGCCGGCGAGACGATCGTCGCCGTCGCCCATACCGAGCGCAGTTCCCGCCACGACCTCGAAGACGTGACCACTACCGCGAAGCGCGACGGCGATCATTTCATCCTCGAAGGCGAGAAGTCGGTGGTCCTCGGCGGCGATACGGCGGACTGGCTGATCGTCAGCGCCCGCCTTGCCGGCAGCCGGCGCGATCGCGACGGGATCGGATCGTCAGCGCCCGCCTTGCCGGCAGCCGGCGCGACCGCGACGGGATCGGCCTGTTCCTGGTCGATGCGAAGGCCGAAGGCGTCTCCCGCCGCGGCTATCCGATGCAGGACCTGCTGCGCGGCGCGGAAATCTCGCTCGCCAGCGTGCGGGTTCCGGCCGCGCGGCAGATCGGCGATCTCGCGGTGCTGGAGCGCGCGCGCGACGAGACGATCGCCGCCCTCTGCGCCGAGGCGGTGGGCGCGATGGAGGCCCTGGTCGGCCTGACCGTCGACTACATGAAGCAGCGCAAGCAGTTCGGGGTGGCGATTTCCGTCTTCCAGGCGCTGCAGCACCGCGCGGTGGACATGTATGTGGCGCTGGAACAGGCGCGCAGCCTCGCCATCTTCGCCGCCCTCTCGGTCGCCGACGACGATGCCGAGGCGCGCGGCAAGGCGATGGCGCTGGCCAAGGCCGGGGTGGGCAAGGCGCTGCACTTCGTCGGCCAGCAGGCGATCCAGCTGCATGGCGGCATCGCGATGACGATGGAATACAAGGCCGGCCACTATTTCAAGCGGCTGACCATGATCGACACGATGTTCGGCAACGCCGACCACCATCGCCGCCGGCTCGCCGCCTGACGTTCTGAACCGGCGCCGGGCCAACCCGGCGCCGGTGTTCAGCCGTCGAGGCCGAGGGCGCGCAACCGCGCGGCCTCCTCGTCCCAGCCCGGGCGTTCCTTGACGTTGAGAAACAGGTGCACCCGCCGCTCCAGCTGGCGCTCGAGATCCCGCCGCGCCCGCGAACCGATCGACTTGATGCGCGCCCCGCCCTCGCCGAGCACGATCTTCTTGTGGCCGGGCGCCCCGCCCTCGCCGAGCACGATCTTCTTGTGACCGGCACGCGCGACATAGACGGTAACGTCGATCCGCACCGATCCGTCCTTCCGCTCGCTGAAACTCTCGGTCTCGACGGAGGCGCCGTAGGGCACCTCGTCGCGCAGCTGGAGAAAGATCTGCTCGCGCACCAGCTCGGCAGCGAGCATTCGCTCGGTCTGGTCGGTCAGCTCGTCCTCGGGGTAGAGATGCGGGCCTTCGGGCATCGCCGCGGCCAGCGCGTCGAGCAGGCGATCGACGCCGTCGCGCTTCAGCGCGCTGATCATGAACACTTCCGCGAACCCGCCCTGCCGCGCCAGCGTTTCGGCCAGCGGCAGCAGCTTGTCGCGCGGCAGCAGGTCGATCTTGTTGAGGATCAGCCAGCGCGGCCGCCCGGTCGCGGCGAGCGCCTCGATCGGCTCGGCGAGATCGTCCGGGTCCGCCTTCGCGGCATCGACGATCAGGCAGGCGAGATCGGCGCCAGCCACCCCCTCCCACGCCGCCGCGACCATCGCGCGGTCGAGCCGCCGCTTCGGCGCGAAAATGCCCGGCGTGTCCACCAGCACGATCTGGTCGCCGCCGCGCATCACGATGCCC